>NZ_JBNAJY010000003.1:0-165901 GCF_052047595.1 Candidatus Pelagibacter sp. HIMB1715
TATTCTAAAATTATCTATTCCAATATTTTTTGCTAATCTTGCAATTCCATTAGTTGCAATTATTGATACATCTTTAATGGGTAATTTAGGAAATGTTTCCTATTTATCTGCAACTTCTGTTGCAGCAAATTTATTTTCAATGATTTTTTGGAGCTTTGGATTTTTAAGAATGGGGACCGTCGGTATGGTTTCTCAAGCAAATGGAGCAGAAAATTATAAAGAAATTCTAAATATTATTTTAAGAAATTTGTTATTTGTAATTATTCTTTCTATTGTCTTATTTTTTGCTCAGAATTTGATTCTTAAGATAAGTCTTCAAATATTTGATCTAAATTCACAAACTACTACTTTTTATAAAGAATATTTTAAAATTAGAATTTATTCAGCTCCTGGAGAACTTACTCTTTATATAATAACAGGTCTTTTTGTTGGATTACAAAAAACAAAAATTTCAAGTATTGCAGTAGGTTTTTTTTCAATATTAAATATTATACTTAGTATAATTCTCGTAACTCAATACAATTTAAATATTAAAGGTGTTGCTTATGGAACTCTTTTTTCTGGGATAATTACCTCTACTGTATTTTTAATTTATACTTTTTTTTATTTAAACAAGCTTACAAAAATTAATTTTATAATAAGGGAAATTGTTGATCTAAATAAATTAAAAAATATTTTTGATATTAATTTTAATATTTTTATTCGAACTATATTGCTTACTTTTTCTTTTTTGTGGTTTACATATCTCGGATCAAAAATTGGAGAAGAGTACATCGCTGCTAACGCGATTTTAATTAATCTTGTTTTTCTATCCGCATTTATTTTAGATGCTTATGCATTTTCAACTGAAGGCATTATTGGTTATTCTTTGGGCAAAAAAGATAAAAATTTATTTAGTTCTATTGTAAAAAATTCATTTATTTTAAGTTCAGTAACAGGCTTAGGTATTTCTATTGTCTATTATTTTATTCATAAGAATGTGATTTATATGATGTCTGATATTGATTTAATAAGATCTTTAAGTTTAGATTATTCAATTTGGATGATTATTTTGCCTTTTTTTGCATCTTTTTGTTATCAATTTGACGGTATTTTTATTGGAGCCTCTCAAACAAAAGAAATTAGAAATGCTATGTTTTTTTCTGTTTCTTTATATTTATTAATTTCTTTAGTTCTCACAAATTACATTTCTAATGATGGGGTATGGATATCGTTAACGATATTTATGATCTTGAGAGCTTTGTCTTTATATTTTTATTTAAACAGGATTTATTTAAGATTTAATGGCAACTAATACCAAATTTCTTTAATCTCCAATAATTATAAGGCCATGGAGTTAAAAAACCAACAATAAGCATTATTGGCACTACCCACCACGTTAACATTGCTCCGCCAGTTAGAAGATAATCTGTTAAATTCATTGCAACTTCCATGCTTACCATAGAAATAAAACTCATTCCAAAGGCGGTTTTTAATGCATCTTTAAAAGTAAAGTTCTGTTTAAGTAAAATAATTGTCTCTAAAATTATACTTGTAATTAGTCCATTTATAATTGCTAAAGTCATTATTGCAAAAACAGGCCACGGAATTCCAGTCAATTGAAAATACAAAATTGTACCAAAGTCACCAATCGCACATCCTAATAAACACCATGCAGTATTTTTTGCACTTCTTCTCCAAGTGTGCTTACATGACCAATTCAATGTTGCAACTGCGCTCATTACTTATTCATATTAATTTGAAATTCATACAGATCAAGTGGCCAGTAAGATTTAATATAAGCTAAGACGCTATCTATATCTTTATCTGACAATTTATCTCCAAAACCCATCATTTTTCCCTCATAATTTTTAACCAATTTAGCCAACCCATACTTTATTATAGCATGCAACGTTTTATCGTCATGATGCCAGGTATGACCAGTACCATTTAATGGAGGTGCTTTTCTATGTCCATCATCATCTAAATCTTTCCAATTTTTTGCTCCTGATAAATCTATCATATGACATGAAACACAGTTTTGGTTATAAACTAGTTCTCCTCTTTTAATCATAAGTGAAGAGTCTGTTGTAATTGGAAAATGATTATGAGCAAGTGAAACGTTATTAAAAAACAATAATAGGAAAATTATTTTTACAAGATTCAAAATATTTATTTTCATCATATTAATTAATTTCTAATCCTTTTTTTTTCCATTTTTCTAAACCACCAATTAAGTGAAAGCAGTTAACAAAATTATATGATTTAGAAATCTGAACTGCCAAAGTAGATCTGTGTCCATGAGCACAGTAAAAAAGAATTTTTTTATTTTTTAAACTATCTTTATTTTTCTCGATGTAATCATGCATGGAAGGAAATGGGACTATATTACTGTTATCTAGTTTACCTTCTTTATCTATTTCATTTTGTTCTCTTAAATCTATCAGAACTGTGTTCTCCTCTTTTTTAATCTTGTTAAACTCCTCTGGCTCAATTCCATTGTTTACTTTTTGACGGTTTAAATCAATGCCCAACTTAAGATTACTTGGAACTGCAACATCCATCATTTTGGGATCTGGTAAATTTAAATTGTTCATAATATCTACATACTCTTCAACTGATTTTACCTGTAATCTTGGATTAAATTGTCTCTCTTCTAAAATGGTGCTTACCATTTCTCCTTTATAATCATGTGCTGGATAAACTAGAGTTTGATCAGGTAGTTTTAATAATTTGTTAAATATTGAATTATAAGAGTCTTTAGGATCACCGTTTTGAAAATCTGTTCTACCTGTACCTCTAATTAATAATGTATCTCCTGTAAAAACTCTATCACCCATCAAAAAACTAAAGCTCTCAGAAGTATGACCCGGAGTGTATAAAGCTTTTAGATCGATTCCATCTATTTTGATTATCTCTTCATCTGATACTCTCATTGCTACTACATCAGCAGGTGTTTTATTGCCCATAACAGTTACACAATTAGTTTTATCTCTTAGTTCGGCAATTCCAGAGATATGATCTGCGTGAATATGGGTATCTATCACCTTTACTAATTTTAAATCTAATTGATTTAACAAATTAATATACTGATCAACTTTTTCTAATACTGGATCAATTATTAAAGCTTCGCGTCCTCTTCCGGATGCAATTAAATATGTATAAGTGCTAGAAACACTATCGAATATCTGTCTAAAAATCATTTTATATAAATATCAAAAACCAATAAGAAATTAAACCAGACAAAATAGTTGCGATTATATTTCTTGAAAAATAACCAACAATTACAGCAACAATTGCAGCAAATATTTTAGGGTCATCCATTTCAATGAATTCACCATAATCATTAATAAAAATTCCTGGAAATATTATTGCAGGAAACACTGCTGATGGAACATAAGCTAATACAGCTTTTATTTTATCTCCCAACATGTCTCTACTCACTAAAGCTACCATCGTCATTCTAGTGAAGTAAGTTAATATTCCTGCAACAATAATTGACAACCAAGTCATTTTATTTTTTTAACCTCAATATTAAAGCTGCAACAAACAAAGCAAGTATAGGTGAAATAATTATATAGGATCTAAATGGAGCATCATAAAATAATAATGAACTCAACCCACACACAATCATTACAATTAGGTGATCAATTTTTTTTAAATCTTGTATTACGATAGCTATAAACGTAAGTGGTATTGCAAATTTTAATCCAAGTTCCTCTGGTACAAATGAACCTAAAATGATTCCTGACAATGTAGCAATTTGCCAACAAACCCACATTGTACAGCCTGTACCAATCAAATGATAATGTAAGTACTGCTCTGATTTATTTTTTTTAAAAAATTTATTAGACTCAGCAAATCCTTGATCAACTATGATATATGAAATTAATAATTTTTTTATTAATGATAATTTTTCTAAGTACTCTGATAAAACTGCTCCATACAAAAGATGTCTTGAATTAATAACACCAACAGATGTTGCTGCCACTAATCCAGATGCACCACCTGATAATAATTGTAAAAAAACAATTTGTGACGCACCGCCAAAAATTATTATAGACATTGCGTAAACTAATAATGGGTCAAATCCTAATTCAACACCGATAGCCCCACAAATTATTCCAAATGGAACTACAGACAACATATGAGGAGAAATATCTATCATTCCTCGGGTAAATAATTGTTTTTTAGTAAGCATTTAATTTGGTTCTATTAAAAACAAACTATGTGATCAATGTTAATTGGACGTTTAATTCCAAATTTTTCATCAATTTCATGTTGATGAACATGATGTGAGTGAACAAAAACAGGGATTAATAAATCACTATTTGTCTTTAAAGTATAAATAAAATTAGTTCCTCTAAATTTTCTATCTACCACTTCTAATTTTAAATTACTTTTATCATCATGTTCAAGGTCTTCTGGCTGTAACAATAATTGAACTTTAGAACCCTTTGGGTAATGTTTAGTAAAATTGCCTTTAATAGTTCCTAAATCTTCATTTTCTAAAGTATTTTCATCTGTAACTTTTGCCGGAATTAGAATACCTCTATTTAAAAAGTTGACTACATCAATGGAGCTTGGGAAGTGATATACATTATAAGGATCATCAAATTGTTTGAGTTCACCATCTAAAATAATTCCACATTTATTACCCAGATAAAAAGCTTCATAAGAATCGTGCGTAACAATTATTGTTGTAATTTTTAAATCTTTTAAAATTTGCTTTAATTTTACTTGTATTTCCTCCTTAAAACTTTGATCAATATTCGATAATGGTTCATCTAATAACAATAAGTCTGGATTTGAAAGCAAAGATCTGGCTAAAGAGGCTCTTTGCGCTTCACCAGAACTAATTTCATGAGGATATTTATCTAAAATTTTTTCTAAATGAAGAAATTTAACAATTTCTTTTAAATTTAAACCTTTTTTCTTCTTTTTATTTCTCTCAGCACCAAAATTAATATTTTCCAATACATTATAATGAGGAAATAGAGAGTTATCTTGAAACGCTAAAGATATATTTCTATCTTCAGGCTCAGTGTGGTAATCCTTGGATGAAATAATTTTATTTTTTAAAATAATTTTACCTGATTGAATCTTTTCAAGTCCAGCAATAGTTCTTAAAATTGTAGTTTTCCCAATTCCTGAAGGACCAAGTAGACAAACTACGTCACCTTCATTTTCAATATTAAATGAAACATTGGTTACTTTATTTTTAGAGCTTGCCGCAAAAGTAACGTTTTCAATTTCTAAAAAATTATTCTTCATATTTAATTATCCCTAACCATATACTTCGATGTAATTAAAATAAAAACGCTTGCAATAACAATTAAAATTATAGAAGGTGCTGCAGCAGCTTCTAATAAATCTTGAGATGCAAATATATGCGCTTGAGTAGCAAATGTTTCAAAATTAAATGGTCTCATAATCAGTGTCATTGGTAATTCTTTTATTATTTCTATAGATAACAATATGCCAATTAATAATACAGAATTTTTAAGATAAGGAACATGAATATTTAAAAATGTTTTCAATTTTGAATAACCTAATAGATATGCACTTTCATCTATTGAATAATTTATCTTTAAATATCCAGATTTAATTCCATTATTAGCTAAAGAATAAAATCTTACAAAATAAACAATGACTAATCCTAATATTGATCCAATAAAAATAGGTTTTATTTCAAAAAAATAAATTATATTTTTATCAAACCAAGATATGAATGTAATGAAAGCTACAGCTAAAATTATACCTGGTACAGCATAACCAGTAATTGAAAATGTTGTTAGAGCATTTAAAAACTTATTCTTGCTAATTCTATTTCCATAATTTGAAACAAAAGATAGAAAAATTAAAAGAAATCCAGATAAAAAAACTAGTATTAGGGTATTTGAAAGTAATTCAGCAATATTTAAATCTATAAAATGTTTTGGAAATTTTATTGTCCAATAAAACATTTGTAACACTGGAAATAAAAAGCTTAAAAAAAATATTAATGAGCAAAAAATTATTGCTATTAAAGATTTATTTCCATTTAATTTTTTTAAAGTTTTTCTTTTAAAATTTCCTTTAGCTGGGGAATGATATTGTGCTTTTTTTCTAGAAAAATTTTCTAAAAAAAATAATCCAAAAATAAATATTAAAAGAAAAAATGATATTCTATTCGCTAGAGCCAGATCATCAAAAGAAATCCATGCATCATAAATACCCGTGGTTAAAGTTGATATTCCAAAAAATGATACAGCTCCAAAATCAGATAGAGTTTCCATTGCAACTAAAGACAAACCTGCAATAATTGCTGGTCTTGCTGAAGGTAAAATAATATTAAAAAACGTTTTTTTGTCTGAAAATCCAAGGTTTTTACCTAATTCAATTAAATTTTGAGATTGATACTGAAATGAAGCTCTTGTTAAAACATAAACATAGCCAAATAAAGAGAAGGAAATTGAAATTATAGCACCCAACATTCCATCAAATTTAGGAATAATTTCGTTAAAATTACCATCTCCAAATAAATTTTCTAAAATTGAAAAAGCTGTTCCATAATTTTCAAAAAAAGCAGTGAGTGAATACGCGTATATATAAGCTGGAACAGCAAATGATAATATTAATGCCCATTTAAAGAAACTTACCCCTGGAAAATCATAAAATGAAACTAAGTATGCACAACCAACTCCAATTACCAATGTAACCAAGATTACTCCCAATAAAAGAAATAATGAATTAAAAATATATTCAAATAAGAAAGTGTCTTTTATTATTGAAAAATATTCTCCCGTTGGTTTAAAAAAACTACTAAATACAGTTACGATTGGTATAGCAACAATTATAGAAATAAATAAGGAAGTTAAAAACCAAATATTAATTTTATGACTCATTTATTTCCAGCCAGCTTTCAACATTATCTCTAAGGCATCAGCTTGGTTTTTTTGATAATCATCTACTTTAGTTGTTAAATCTTGTTTAAAATTCATTCCCATTTTTTGAACTATTGGATGAGGCTTAACACTTTCTAGCATTGGATATTCAAATGTATTATTTACAATGTGCTCTTGTGCTTCTTTTGTTAAAAGAAACTCTAATAATTTTTTGGCATTCTGAGGGTTGGGAGAGTTTTTTAGGATGCCACCACCACTTACATTCATGTGTGCTCCTCTATCATTTTGATTTGGGAAAAAAGGTAATACTTTTAAAGCAGCTTTTTTTTGATCCTCTCCTTTTTGGCCTGATAACATTAATGCATAATAATATGTGTTTGCTATAGCTAGTTCAGCCTCTCCTGCTGCAACAGCTAAAATTTGTGCTCTATCATTTCCTTTAGGTTTTCTTGCAAAATTTGAAACTAAATTTTTAGCCCATAGTTGTGTTTGATCTTTTCCATTATTTTTTATCAAAGATGCTACGAGGGATTGGTTGTATATATTGTTTGATTTTCTTATAACAATTTTTCCTTTCCATTTTTTATCAGCTAAATCTTCATATTTAATTCCATTTAAATCTTCCAAACTGATTTTATTTGGATCATAATAAAAAATTCTTGCTCTCTTTGAAATTCCTGTCCAATTTTGTGACCTAAAGTTTGAAGGTACTGCTAATTCAATAGCTGGTGTCATTGAGTTTTGAAAAAAACCTTTAGAGTCTAAATCACCCAATCTTCCTGCGTCTGACGTTATATACAAATCTGCTTTGGAGCTCTCTGCTTCCTCAATTATCCTTTTTTCAAGTGCTTTGTCTTTTCCAGAAACAACATTTACTTTAATTCCAGTTTTAGCAGTAAACTGCTCATATAATTGTAAGTCAGAATCATAATGCCTTGCGCTAAAAACATTTACCTCAGCCGCATAAGAGAATTTTGCAATAAATATAAAAATTATTGTAAATAAATTTAATTTTTTAATCATAATTTTGCGAATGAGAATTATTCTCAATGAGAATGATTATCAATCGCATAATTTATGAAATTATGCAAGAAAATTAGTTAAATTTAGAAAAAATAAGGGAAATTTATTTCCAATCACCAATCTTGCTGAATAAGAAATTTCTAAATGCTTGAACTCTAGCAGTATTTTTTAATGACTGAGGATAAACAAAGTGTGCTTCTGTTATAGGCCCTTCTACTTTCGGAAGTACTTTAATTACGTTGTTCGAATTTGTTACCAAATATTCAGGAAGTGCAGCCAATCCTACCCCTGACTCTACTGCTAACAAAAGCCCCATTACACTATTTACCTTCATGATTGATTTTCTTTTTTTACCATCATGCATTCCAATTTTTAATGCCCAATCTGGATTATAAACTGGAGAAGGTGCTCCTTTTCCAAACGAAATAAATTTATGTTTATTTAGATCATTTATTGTCTTTGGCATTCCATTTTTTTCTAAGTACTTATTTGATCCATAAATATAATATTTAATATCAACTAGCTTTTTTTGAATATAGTTAAGCTGTTTTGGTCTTCTCATGAAAATTCCAATATCAGCCTGTCTTGTGCTTAAATCTAGTTCTTTATCATCAAATACTAATTCAATTTCAATCTCTGGATTAAGTCTCATAAATTCTTGAATTCTAGGCGTTAACCAGTGAGTACCAAAACTTCTTACTGTTGTTATAGTTAATTTTCCTGTTGGTTTATTTTTTTGATCACCTAGAGATGTTTCGACTTCTTTTAACTTGCTTATTACTTCGTGTGCAGTTTTAAAAACATACTCGCCATTTTCTGTAAGAGTTAATCCTCTTGCATGTCTTTCAAATAGTTGTACTTTCAAATCTTGCTCTAGTGACTGTATCTGTCTACTGATTGCAGATTGGCTAAGATTTAAATTTACAGTAGCATTTGTAAAACTTCCAGCTTCTGCGACTGCATGAAAAATTTTTAATTTATCCCAATCCATTATTTATTTACATCCACTAATACTCTTCCAGAAATTTCACCTTTTAAAATTTTAGGATAAGTTTCAATTAGCTCCTCTAAACCCACTGTTAAAACTGATTTTTCAAGCAATTCAAAATCAATTAATTTTGAGGCTTCACCCCACATAAATTCTCTTCTTTTTATACTGCAATTTGCAGAATCCATTCCCCAAACCTTAATTCCTCTTAACATAAATGGAAGTAAATTTGTGTTAAGTTCATTGCTATTTGCATTTCCACATACTGCTATAATTCCATTAGGCTTTGTTTGTGCAATTGCGTTTGCTAAAATTTTTCCTCCGACAGTGTCTACTACTCCATCCCACAACCCTTTATCTATTGGTCTTGGATCTTTATCAAATTCAGCTCTATTTATAATGTTTTTTGCTCCTAAAGATTTTAAATAATCTGACTTACTCTCTTTTCCAGATACTGCAGTTACATTGTATCCTAATTTTGTTAAAACCATTATTGCAACACTTCCAACTCCTCCCGTTGCCCCTGTTACCAAAACATCATTAACTTTTTCTCCAAGCAAAATACTTTCTCTTGCTTGAATTGCAAAAGCACTCATTAAAGAAGTTAAGCCTGCAGTACCTAAAATCATTGCCTGCTTACTGCTTAAGTCTTCAGGTTTTTTCACCAAAAAATCTGCATTGACTTTTGCTATCTGAGAATAACCACCAAAAAATACTTCTCCAACTCTAAAACCAGTTAATATTACTTCATCACCTGATTTAAATTTTGAATTTTCACTTTCAATTACTTTTCCTGAAAAATCTATTCCTGGTATGTGCGGATACTCTTTTACTAGTCTTCCACCATTCTTTAGAATCATTCCATCTTTAAAATTTAAATCAGAATATTCTACCTGAACAGTTACATCCCCATGTTTTAAAAAACTTCTATCTAAAGATTTTACTTCTCTAGAAAAATTTTCACCTTCTTGATTAAGAACTATTGCTTTGAATTGATCAGACACTTTAATCTTTTAGCGTAGTGCTAATAAATCGTAAATATCTATTTTGAAAACTTAAATCTTCTTTAAATTGACCTAAATAATAATTTGTTACCGTAGTTGCTTGTTCTTTTTTAATTCCTCTCATAGTCATACACTGATGAGTTGAATCAATTGTTACTGCAACACCTTTTGCATCTAATGATTCCATTAAAGTATTTGCAATTTGCATTGTAAGTCTTTCTTGAGTTTGAAGTCTTTTAGAAAATACCTCAACTACTCTTGCGAGTTTACTTAAGCCTACAACTCTTTCTTTCGGAATATAAGCAACATGAGCTTTTCCAATAATTGGTGCCATATGATGTTCGCAATGACTTTGCACAGAAATATTTTTTTGAACAACCATGTCATCATATCCCTCTACATCACCAAAAGTTTTATCCAAAATTTTATCTGGATCTTCTTTGTAACCTTTAAAATATTCTTTAAATGCTTTAACAACTCTTTTTGGAGTTTCTAATAAACCTTCTCTATTTGGGTCTTCACCCATCCATGTTAAAATTGTTTTAAAAGCTTCTTCAGCATCTTTGTCTGAAATTTGCTTATTTTCATTTAACTTGCTATCAGTGTCTTTTACTAATTTCATAGCGCCTTTTTATACAGTAATTACCTAATTTTAAAATATTTATTATA
Source organism: Candidatus Pelagibacter sp. HIMB1715 (assembly GCF_052047595.1). Lineage (NCBI taxonomy): Bacteria > Pseudomonadati > Pseudomonadota > Alphaproteobacteria > Candidatus Pelagibacterales > Candidatus Pelagibacteraceae > Candidatus Pelagibacter > Candidatus Pelagibacter sp. HIMB1715. Next base: position 10,551 of record NZ_JBNAJY010000003.1, read on the forward strand.
TCTAGATATGTGCTACATAATCACATTCTATGTTCAAAAAAAGAGAAAATATCTACGATATCGAGGAAGGAAATCTTCTTTCACCAAAATTTGATAATGATGGCTTAATACCTGTCATTACAATGTGTTCAAAAACCAAAGATATTTTAATGCACGGCTATATGAATGTTGAAGCATTAAAAAAAACAATTGAAACCAAAGAAGCTCACTACTTTAGTAGATCTAGAAAAGCAATCTGGCACAAAGGTAAAACAAGTGGCTTTACTCAAAAAGTAACTGAAATCAGAATTGATGATGATCAAGACTCAATTTGGTTAACAGTTGATATAGGAGACGGTGCTAGTTGCCATGTTGGATACAGATCATGCTTTTATAGATCTATTCCTATGGGACCAATTGATAATGGACGTAAAGTAGAAATGGAATTTCTTGAAAAAGAAAAAAAATTTGATCCTGAAGAAGTTTATAAAGGACAACCAAATCCTACTAAGATTTAATGAGTGAAAAACAAAAAAATGTTCTAGGCGAAGATCTAGAAGAATGCTCCAATGATCCATTAACAGGTTGGTTTCGTGATGGTTGTTGTAACACTGACGAGAATGACCATGGACTTCATACAGTTTGTGCTAAAGTTACTACCGAATGCTTAGAGTGGATGAAAGAAGCAGGTAACGATTTAATTACTCCACATCCTGAATTTGGGTTTCCAGGTTTAAAAGATGGAGATGGATGGTGTTTGTGTGCTAGTTGGTATGCAAGAGCAGTTGAAGCTGGTAAAGGATGTCCAATATTTCTAAAAAGAACCCACGAAAACACTCTTAAATATGTACCTATTGAAACTTTAAAAAAGTTTGCAATAGATTTGTCCTAATTTACATATTTCCATATCTTGGTCCACCACCACCTTCTGGTGTCACCCAATTTATGTTTTGTGAAGGTTCTTTAATATCGCAAGTTTTACAGTGAATACAATTTTGCGAATTAATTACAAACTTATTAACATCATTTTCTTTCTGCACTTCGTATACTCCAGCAGGACAATATCTTTGTGCAGGTTCATCAAATTTTTCTAAAGTGTATTTGATTGGTAAATCAGGATCTTTAAGTTGTAAGTGGACAGGTTGATTGTCAGCATGGTTAGTTCCTGTAAGATAAACTGAACTAGTTTTATCAAAAGTTATTACATTATCGTACTTTGGATAATCAATTTTGGGCATTTGACTTGCAGGTTTTAATGTTTCATGATCTGCATGTTTATGTTTAAGAGTGAACGGAAGTTTTCCTCTGAACAAAATTTGATCAATACCTGTAAAGATAATCCCCAAAATTAGTCCCCAACTAAAACTAGGTTTTACATTTCGAGCCTCAAATAATTCTTTATATAACCAACTTTTTTTAAATTTATCTTCATAATTAGATAAATCTTTATTTTCTTTTAAGTGTTCATTAATAGTTTCAGCTGCTATCATTCCACTTTTCATTGCGGTATGAGAGCCTTTAATTTTAGGCATATTTAATGTACCGGCATCACATCCTACTAATAATGCACCTGGCATAAACATTTTAGGTAAACTTTGAAATCCTCCCTCAATTAATGCTCTTGCGCCATATGAAATTCTTTTTCCTCCCTCTATTATTTTTTTAATTGCTGGATGAGTTTTAAATCTTTGAAATTCATCATATGGAGATAAATGTGGATTTTTGTAATCCAATCCTATTACATAGCCTAAAAACACTTGTTTATTTTCAGCGTGATACATAAAGCTTCCACCGTAAGTATTGTTATCAAGTGGCCATCCAGCTGTATGCATTACTAGTCCTTCTTCATGATTTTTTTCCTCTATTTCCCAAATTTCCTTAAAACCAATTCCATATTGCTGGGGATCTTTTCCTTTACTCAGTTCAAATTTTTGAATTAATTGTTTTCCTAGATGACCTCTGCAACCTTCAGCAAATACTGTTACTTTTCCTAAAAGCTCAATGCCTGGTTCAAAACTATCTTTTTTGTTGCCCTCTTTATCTATACCCATATCTTGGGTAGCTACTCCTTTAACAGAACCGTCATCGTTATATAAAATTTCACTTGCTGGGAAACCTGGAAAAATTTCTACACCCAAAGCTTCTGCTTGTTCAGCTAACCATCTACATAAGTTAGCTAAACTAATAATATAATTTTTATGATTTTGTTGAACTGCTGGCAAAAGCCAAGTTGGCCAACTTAAAGATTTTGTTTTTCCTAAAAATAAAAATTTTTCTTTTGTTACTTTTGTTTTAATTGGCGAGTTAAGTTCTCTCCAATTAGGTAATAACTCATCTAGAGCTCTTGTTTCAAAAACATTCCCACTCAAAATATGAGCTCCTATTTCTGAAGCTTTTTCAAGCAAACAAACATTCAAATTTGAATCTAATTGTTTTAATTTAATTGCAGTCGCTAATCCTGATGGGCCACCACCAATGATTACAACATCATATTCCATAGATTCTCTAGACATAATCTAATTTTTAACTGTAAGGATTATTTTTGTATAGTGTTTAATTTGTTCAGCTCTTCCATGAACTGAGGCAAAGCTTCAAAGAGATCTGCTTCAAGACCATAATCAGCAACGCTAAAAATTGGGGCCTCACCATCTTTATTAATTGCAACTATAACTTTACTTTCTTTCATGCCTGCTAAATGCTGAATTGCTCCTGATATTCCAACAGCTATGTATAAATCTGGCACAACAACTTTTCCGGTTTGTCCAACTTGGTGATCATTACTTATATAACCTGCATCAACTGCTGCTCTCGATGCTCCAATTGCTGCACCTAGTTTGTCAGCAATCTCTGTAATTAATTTAAAGTTATCTCCACTTTGCATTCCTCTTCCACCTGATACAACAATTCTTGCAGTTCCAAGCTCAGGTCTGTCAGATTTAATTTCTTCTCTTTTTATAAATTTTGTATTTGAAAATTCCTCAGCAGCATCAATTTTCTCAATTGGCGCTGAACCCCCTGAACTTTCACAAGGATCAAATGAAGTAGGTCTTATTGTAACACATTTTTTAGCATCATTACTTTTGACTGTTGCAAAAGCATTTCCGGCATAAATTGGTCTAACAAAAGTATCAGATGATAATACTTTTATAATGTCGCTAACTTGTGAAGTATCAAGATGAGCTGCAATCCTTGGCATTAAATTTTTACCAAATGTATTTGCTGAACAAATAATATGGGAATAATTTTCTGCTAACTTAACCACAACTGGAGCAAAATTTTCTGCTGTAAAATTTTCATAGTGTGGTGCTTCAACGCTTAATACTTTTTTAATTACTGGAAGTTCTGATAATTGTTTTGATGCCTCTGCACTATCATTTCCAATTATCACAGCATGAACTTCACTATCAATTTGTGAAGCAGCTGTAGCCGCATTTAATGTAAATGGTCTTAACTCTTTATTATTATGCTCTGCTATAAGTAAAACTGCCATTATATTACCTTTGCCTCATTTTTTAATTTTTGAACTAATTCTGCTACATTAGCCACTTTAATGCCCGCTTTTCTTTTTGGTGGCTCTTCTACTTTAATTTGCTCTACTCTTGGAGAAGTATCAATACCTAGATCAGATGCAGAAATTTCTTCAATTGGTTTTTTCTTTGCCTTCATAATGTTTGGAAGAGAAGCGTATCTTGGTTCATTTAATCTTAAATCACAAGTTACAATAGCAGGAACATTTATTTCAATTGTTTCAAGTCCCTCATCAATTTCTCTAGTAACTTCTAGTTTATTTTCTTTTACATCAATCTTTGATGCAAAAGTTGCTTGTGGCCAATTTAATAATGCGCTCAACATTTGACCTGTTTGATTACAATCATCATCAATTGCTTGTTTTCCCATAAAAACTAAATCTGGTTTTTCTTTTTCAACAACTTTTTGTAAAATTTTTGAAACAGCTAATGGCTCTAGTATTCCATCTGCTTTCACATGAATTCCTCTATCTGCACCAACTGCTAAAGCCTTTCTAACAGTTTCTTGAGCTTTTTCTTCACCTACAGTTATTGCAACCACTTCAGTTGCCTTTCCTGCTTCTTTAATTTTTACTGCCTCTTCGATTGCATTATCATCTGGTGGATTGGTTGACATTTTTACATTGTCTGTAACTACACCAGTGCCATCCTCTTTGACTCTGATTTGAACGTTGTAATCAATAACTCTTTTTACTGCTACTAAGATTTTCATTAAGCTCTCAACAAATTATTTTCTGAATCGTATGGACTTTCATCTAAAACGGTAGCGTCATACATTTCACCCAATATATCAACTTGTAATTTGTCACCCACATTAGAACAATCAGGTTTTACCATTGCAAGAGCAATTGATTTATCTAATCTAAATCCAAACTCGCCGCCTGTTGCTCTTCCAACAACTTTACCGTCTTTAAATATAGGATTATTTCCTAGAACATCTGCATCTTTAGTATTGTGAACTTCTAAAGTTACTAATTTGTTATCAAAACCTTTTTCTCTCCATTTATTAAGTGCCTCTAAACCAATAAAGTTTCCTTTATTTGGATGAATAAATCTATCTAGTCCAGATTCGTATGGAGAATATTCAATCGACAATTCTGTTCCAACCAACTTGTAAGATTTTTCAACTCTTAAACTATTCATTGCTCTGATACCGAATGGTTTAATTCCTAAATCTTTACCAGCTTCCATTAATTTATCAAAAATATGATTTTGATACTCGATTGGATGATGAAGTTCCCATCCAAGTTCACCAACAAAATTTACTCTCATGGCATTAACTGGTGCATATCCTATATTTACATTTTTTGCTGTAAGCCATTTAAAGTTTTCATTAGAAAAATCATCTGTTGAAACTTTTTGCATTAGTTGTCTTGCTTTAGGGCCAGCAACTACCAATACACCTGTGCTATTTGTTAAATCTTCAAAAATTACAGATCCATCATCTGGCATCCATTTTTGGATCCAATCATGATCTAATCTTAAATTTGCTCCAGCTGATACTAAATAGTAACTATTTTCAGCTTCTTTCATAATTGTAAATTCTGAATGCACACCACCTTTGGTATTTAATGCGTGGCATAGATTTATTCTTCCAATTTTTTTTGGAAGTTTGTTTGCAACTAAATAATCTAAAAATTCCTCTGCTTTAGGTCCTCTTATTCTGCATTTTGCAAAAGCAGTCATATCTAAAAGACCAACATTTTCTTTTACGTTTTGACATTCCTTTTTAATTGCATCAAACCATTTTGATCTTCTAAACGACCAATCATCTTTTTGTTCCATCCCATCTGTTGCAAAAAAATTAGGTCTTTCCCATCCAAATTTTTGTCCAAAAACTGCTCCTAAATTTTTCATTCTTTCATAACATGGAGCTGTTCTTAAAGGTCTTGCTGCAGGTCTTTCTTCGTCTGGATAGTGAACTATAAATACATGGCTATAAGCTTCTTCATTTTTAGCCTTTAAATAAGATTTTGTTGCATAGTTTCCATATCGTCTTGGCTCAACACCCAACATATCAATTGTTGGCTCACCATCAACAATCCATTCAGCAAGTTGCCAACCAGCACCACCTGCTGCAGTTATTCCAAAACTGTGACCTTCATTAATCCAAAAATTCTTAAGTCCCCAGGCAGGTCCAACAATTGGATTTCCATCAGGTGTATAACAAATTGCTCCATTATAAACTTTCTTAACTCCAACTTCTCCAAAAGCTGGAACTCTATGTATTGCTCCTTCAATATGTGGAGCTAATCTATCTAAATCTTCTTGAAATAATTCGTATTCAGAATTCTTTGATGGTCCTTCTACATAACATGCTGGTGCACCGTCTTCATAAGGTCCTAAAATTAATCCACCCGCTTCTTCTCTCATATACCATCTACTATCGCTATCTCTTAAAACTCCCATTTCTGGTAAACCGTCTTTTTTTCTTTGTTGAATTAAAGGATGAGGTTCAGTCACGATATATTGATGTTCAACAGGAATAACTGGGATATCTAATCCAACCATTTCACCAGTTTGTCTTGCAAAATTTCCAGAACAAGAAATTACATGTTCACACTCTATTGATCCTTTATCTGTTTCAACAATCCATCCATCTTTTGTTTGTCTCATTGATAGAACAGTTGTGTTTCTATAAATCTCTGCTCCCCTATTTCTTGCACCGGTAGCTAAAGCTTGTGTTAAATCTGCTGGTTGGATGTATCCATCTTCTGGGTGTTGAATTGCTCCAACTAAATCATCTGTATGACATAGAGGCCAAATTTCTTTTACCTGTTGTGGAGTTAAAAATTTTACATCTACTCCAATCGTTCGAGCGACACCTGCGTACTGATGGTACTCATCCATTCTATCTTTAGTACTTGCTAAACGAATATTTGAAACAACACTAAAGCCAACATTTTTTCCAGTTTCTTCTTCTAAAGTTTTATATAGATTTACTGCATACTTATGTAGCTGACCTACAGAGTAACTCATATTAAATAACGGCAATAAACCTGCTGCATGCCAAGTTGAACCTGAGGTTAATTCTTTTCTCTCAACAAGGACTACATCAGACCAACCTTTTTTTGCTAAATGATAAAGAGCACTGACACCAACCACTCCACCACCAACTACTACGACTTTAGTTTTTGTTTTCATTTCGTGATTCCTACTAAATTTTTATTAGTAACGAAACAAAAATGTATCTGTGGATAATCAAATTGAGCTACCAAGTGGAATTGGACTTGAGACCATTGTGGTCAACCAGCAATCTTTTAAAACTCCTTCGTCTGTATATCTTTCAACCTGCCAATTGAACTTATGATAAATTTTGTCCTTATCTAAAATGATGACCTCAAATTGGGCCCATTTGTCACTACTACCAAGCTCAGTGACAGTGTGGCTTAGATGATTAATCATCATTTTATAGGAGGCTCCTTTGATCATTCGCTTAAAATTACCTAGGGGACCTGTTACTCTTTTATTATTCGGGTGAGCAAAGGTCCAGGTTTGCTCTATCCCTCTATCTTTATATTCTACATCATTTTGTTTGAGACCATTAAGTTGAATTTCAACAACTTCTTTTGGAGTAATATTTTTATTTGGGTTTATCAACTCTGAATATGAATAAACAGTAGTTAACAATAAAATTAATAAAGAGCTAAATATTATTCGCAGTTTTTCTAACATCTTCTAAGAACTCTTGTCTTTTTGAGTCGCTTACAAAAGGTACTGCAAAATATCTTCGATAGGTAATGTTATATATGCCACACATATGAAATACCCCTCTTTTAAGTCTTCTAATCGGTAAATTTAAAAAAAATGTAGTGATAGCTAGTCTCGGTGAACCATATGTGCAAAAAATTACAGCTTTCTTTTTTCTTAAATTACCAATTGGATAACCATAGTTTCCAACTAGTTGCTTAAATCTAAATGCCCATGGTGGTGCTAACACTTTATCAATCCATCCTTCAACAATTGCCGGCATTCTAAAATTCCATATTGGTGCAACTAATACAATTGTATCACTCTCTTCTATTCTCTTACGATGATCTAAGACTTCAGCGCTTGGGTCCTCGCCAGCAAATACAGGATCAAACTTTTCTTTGTATAAATCCACAACGTCTACTTTGTTACCTTTTAATTCAGAGTGTTTGATAAATTCATTTTTAATTGCTGCATTAAATGAATTGTCATTATAATGACCGTAAACTAGGAAAATTTTTTTCATGATTTTTAATTAACAAAAAAATTTAAAAAAACTATAAAATTATTCTTTATTCTGAAGTTTTGTACTTACTGTTGTTAATTATATAGACAAATAAAATAGGTAAAATTAGTGTTAATAAAGTTACAACAATTAATAATATCCCAAGTTCTGAATAATCAGCAGTAGTTTGAATTTCACCAGATACTTTATCTTTTACTTCTCTGGTTACTGTAAAAATTTGATTTAAATATTTTGTTCCTAAAGCACTTGCTGAAAGAGCTAAATTTGTAAAAGAAGCAAATACTGCAAAAAAAGTTGCTTTAAGATGTGAAGGGGCATTTTTAGCAATCCAAGCCAATAAAGGAATCATTGATACCTGACCTAATGGAGACTCTAAAGCAGTATTAAGTATCGCTATAAATTTAGCATCAACCACCCCTCCAGTTATTGAAGCAGTCCAATTATGAAATCCATAATACATTCCTACACTTGGTAAAAATAAAACCGCTCCAGCTATACTTAATACGACAATAATTTTTGCAATTGAGTTATTGGCCATAAATGGTCTCAATAAAACAATTCCAGCCAATGTTAAAATTGATGCTAGTAAAGATAAAATTGAAAAGAACTGCTCATTAAAACCAAGTTCATCAATTTCAAACCACGTCAGACCAGGACCTGGACCAGGCATTGCTCTAAATATAAATATAATTACTGCAGTACCAACAATTGTTAACCTTAAATTCTCTGGCAACTCTTTGATGAGTTTAAACATCAAAAATAAAATTATGACAACTGAACCAATAAAGACTATCTCTTGTGCAAAAGGAACTTTGAAGGATCCTATAGATAAAGTGAAAATAACAAATATTAAGCTTCCGCCAAGGATCCACCAATTAATTTTAGTTTTTTCAGATCCTCTTTCCTCTTTAAATTCAAGTCCTTTAGATTTTAAATTTTGAATTTTCTTATTCCTTAAATATTTTGCTAAAAATACTCCTAAGATTGAAACAACAGGAATAACTAACGCATACAAATAAATTTTACCGTATAGAGCAATTTTAGCAGCCTGTTCTAGGCTGTCTACATCTCTAAATAAAATTACATTCACCAACGCAACTAAAACAGTGCCTCCAATAATTGCAAAACGACCAAGGGTTTGCATTGTTGTATGCATAATTTTAACTTGATCTTTACTGTAATCATTTCCACTCTCATCAGTTAATGGCACAGCTTCAACAGTCATAGCATCAGCAACAACATCTTGAATTACATAACCAACAGGTGCTAAAATTACGCTAATCACAAACCAAGTCTCAACTGTGAAAATTTCAGACATGTCCTCTGTATGAATTATAAGTCCATACATAATCAGCAAACTTAAAGCGATTAAAGAAGCGCCAAAGTAAACCATATAATTTTTTCTATCCCATATAAGATCAACCAAATGTCCTAAGGGCATTTTTAATGCCCATGGAATTCCAGCCCAAAACCCAAGTCCAGCTAAAAAGGCTGCAGATAAATTTAAGTAGTCTTTAACAAAAAAAGTTCCAACTATTCCAGTTAATCCAGAAATACCAGCTGCAACATAAACCATCAAAGGGGGCAAATAAGTCCATTTAAATTGTCGACCTAAATCTAAAAAAGTGCTGTCTAAAAATTTTAAAACTTTATTCATAAAAATTATTTCTACTTATTATAAACAATTAAGAAAAATTATAAATTTATCTTGAGGAGCTTAAATTGAATGATTTAACTAAGTAAAATCCTACAAACATTGAAACAACAAAAGTTATTGAGTAAATATTCAATAAAGCAACAGAAGTTATAGCTGGACCAGGACATAATCCTCCTAAACCCCATCCAGCACCAAATAAAGCTGAACCTAATATTAATTGATTATTAATTGTTTTGTTATTTGAATAATTAAATTTCTCTGCAAGTAGTGGTTTTTCTTTTTTCTTAATTATATGAAACAAAGGAGATGAAACAGCCAAAGCTCCCATCATCACAAATGCAAGAGAAGGATCCCAATTTCCAAATAAATCCAAAAAGCCTAATACTTTTGCTGGATTAACCATTTCAGATATCACTAAACCGATACCAAATATTATACCTGAAATAAGGGAAGCTAATTTGTTCATAATAAATTTTTTATAAATACAGTTAATATTCCAATAATCATAAATGTAATTGTTGCAATAATTGATCTTAAAGAAAATCTTCCAATACCACTTATACCGTGGCCACTTGTACAGCCACCACTGATCCGTGTTCCGATTCCAACCAACAAACCTGCTGCTATCATCAAGACATAAGAATTAGAAATACTAATGTTAATTCCTCCATTAGAAAATAAGGAGTAAATAAATGGTGCAATAATTAAACCTAATAAGAATAATAAATTATCAAATTTATTTTCTTTCTCTGTTAACGCATTACTTGCGATACCACTAATTCCAACTAAACGACCGTTCAGTAAAAAAAATACCACTACTGCTAATCCAATTATCAATCCGCCAGTAAAGGCTGGAATTGGTGTAAAGTTTACTATGTTCATAAAATTAATTACTCAAAACAGGAAAAGCCTGTCTTACTTTTAAAAAAAATTTTTGATATTCCATTTTGGTACATTTGTTCTCTACATATTCTATATTATTTTTTTCTACAAGTGACTTAGCATTTTCGTCTCTTATTCCAAGTTGTAGCCATAATACTTTAGCGCCAATTTTCACAGTATCTTCAGCTATTCCAAAAGCTTCTTTTGAAGGTCTAAAAACATCTACAATGTCTATAGGATCTTTAATCTCTGTTATCGAAGCATACACTTCTTCACCTAAAATTTTTTTACCCTTAGCTGATGGGTTAACTGGATAAACTTTATAACCATACTCTTGCATATATTTCATAACAATAGTTGAGGGTTTTTTTAAATCATTACTTACACCAATCATTGCTATAGATTTAGAATTTTCTAAAATCCTCTTTATGTCACTCATTTTATTATTTGTTTTCTTTTTTAATTTGTTCCTCGCAGAATTTTCTTGCTTCTTCCAAATCAGTAATTTTAGTCTCAGATAATTTTTGACTTCCAGCAATACAAGCATCCACTGCTCTTTTAAAATTATGATCTTTAAAATTTAATACAAAGTACATTCCAAAAATAATAAATAAAATAATGAGTATATTTTTTTTATTCTTCATTATTATTTATGTTTCCAATTTGGTTTTCTTTTTTCTAAGAAGGCCGAGATACCTTCTTTGGCATCCATTGCCATCATATTAATAGTCATCATTTTGCTAGTGTACGCATAGGCTTTTCTTAAAGGCATTTCTAATTGTTTATAAAAAGCTTGTTTTCCAATTTTAATGGTCAAATTTGATTTAGATGCAATTTTTTTTGCTACTTTTAAAACTTCATCGTTTAATTTTGATTTAGAAAAATGATCATTTATTAAACCAATTTCTTTTGCATAATTTGCTTTGATAGGTTCTCCTGTTAAAAGCATCTCCATCATTGGTTTACGATTAATTTTTCTACTAACCGCCACCATTGGTGTGCTGCAAAACAATCCAATATTTACACCAGGTGTCGCGAATAAAGCGTCTTTGGTGCTATATGCAAGATCACAACTTGCAACTAACTGACAGCCTGCTGCAAAAGCTGCGCCATGAACCTTGGCAATAACTGGTTTTTTTCCCTCAACAATTTGCAACATAACCTTTGAGCAAAGATTAAATAACTTTTGATATTTATCTTTATTCTTAAGACTTCTAACTTCTTTTAGATTGTGACCAGCGCTAAATCCTTTACCTGCACCCTCTATAATTATTACTTTAGTTTTTTTATCAGCATCTAATTTTTTTAATGATTTTAATAAATCGGAAAGATTTTTAAATGAAAGAGAATTATATGTTTTTGGTTCATCAATTATAATTGATGAAATCTCAGAATTAATTTTCTTTATTTTAATATTACTAGTCATTTAATCAGTTAATCCATCGGATCGAGCCTGATTTCTTTCTATATGAATTGGTAAAACTTTACCATAAATTGCTTTTGAGTGTTCTGGGGTATTTACTCTATAAGGATCTAAGACATAAGCAGGAATACACATATACCTAGATTTTTGACCTTCTACTTTTGTTACTCTGTGCAAAGTAAATCTTCCTTTAAAAATTTGAAGATCTCCTGGTTCTAACTTAAGCTGCCTTACTCTTGATCGATCTCCTTCTAAAACTTTTTTAACCTTATCAAAATTTTCATTTCCTGGTGCTCTAATATTTGGACAATATTCAAAAACACCTCCTTTTTCGGGTTTCTGAATCATTAAGCTTAGAGTGAATTCACAACTATCAAAATGCCAAGGAAGAATTCCATCTGGTTTCATAACATTGTACGCATGACAAGCCAAAGGGTCTGCCCATCTATAAATAGGAGAAATACCTAAACATGCAGAAACAAATTTTAAAAGTTCTTCAGTTTCATAAAGATATTTCATTTCTGAATTTTTTGGAAAACAATCTGAATTTAAATATCCATTATACCTTTCCATAAAATTTCTCTTTGGATGTTTTTCAGGTAAACTTGGATCATCTTTAGCATAAAGATATGCATTGATGCTTTCTTTAGACATATAAACTTCATCGAGTTGTTTTTCCAATTCTGTATTCATTACCTCTAAAGATTTAGGTAAAATAAAATTTGGAATAGTTGAACAACTATATTGGTCTAATTCTTCCTTACATTTTTTTACTAAATTTTTAATGATTGGAGAATTTAAATCGTGAATAGGATATTTTTTTAAATCGACAATAGTTTTTAATCTATCGTTCATTAAATGTTATTTTAATTTACCCTCTTCTCTCATTTGAGCTCTAATTTTAGTAGCTGAAATTTTTTGAGTTTCTTCATCTAAAACTATTTCCTCAATTTTGTAACCAACACCTCTTCCGTAACAAATATTTGTAATATTAGGAACCAACATAATTTTAAATTGACCTTCAAATTCAGGATTTAATCTTTCTTCAATATTTTTTTTTACAGTTTCAAAATCAAATGGATTATCATCAACACCTTGTACGTCTCTTATTTGGATGCAAACTTGTCCCGTTTTTTTTATTATCTCTTTAAACAGTTTATAGTGTCCATCATGAAAGGGTTGCCATCTTCCCAACATTTGCGCTGTCGGTTTTTTATTATCCCATTGATATGTCATTTTTTAATCTCCTTAATTATTAACGGTGCCCATTTCTTAGCATCCTGAGTTGTTACATGGTAGTCAAAGTTTTTTGGATTAACAAACATTTGGTTTGTATCTTCAAATCTACCTTTCTTTATTGTATCTACCCAAATTCTAAAATCTGCTGGAAACAAGCTTCTTGCCTCTGGTGTAGGAGCAACAAAGTCTGCAATTACATAATGACCCTCAGCTTTTAATTTTAGAGCAAATTCAGCCATTCTTTTAGCTTGCCTTACTCTACCTTCCTCTGAAAAATCCCAATCATCAGCTGCTTTTCTAACTTCATCAGCATTTAATCTTTTAGCATTTAAATGAGGTGCCATTTCATTTGCTAAAGTTGTTTTACCTGCACCAGGTAATCCCATTACTAAAATAATTTTCATTAAATATCTTCTAACGGATGATGGGACATTAATTCAAGTCCATTTTCACCAATTAGGTATTGTTGCTCAAGCTTAACACCTTCTTTGCCACCTACTTTACCTATATAGCTCTCAACTGTTATTGTCATATTTTTTTGAAACGTTCCACTACGTTCACCACCATCTGTTGGATATCTAATTGCAGGCCACTCATCACAAAGACCTATTCCATGTACCATTACAGAGTATCTATTTGGGTAGTAATCTTCAGGTAAAACCCATGATTTATCTGTGAATTCTTTAAAAGATAAACCATCTTTAATTAGTCTTGAATTGTAATCTATTTGTTCAACAGCCATTGAATATAATTTTTTTTGTTCCTCATTAAATTTATTACCAACTACAAATGCTCTAGAAATATCTGCACAGTATCCATAAGTTCCTACCATGTCTGTGTCAAAAGCAACTAGTTCACCATCTTGAATAACTTTGTTTCCACATTCTTGCATCCAGGGATTTGTTCTTTCTCCTGATGCTAATAATCTACACTCAATCCATTCACCATAATTTTCTATATTTGTTTGATGAAGAATTGACCATAATTCATTTTCTGTCATTCCTGGTTTTAATTGTTCTCTCATTTTAACAATGCCCATTTCAGCAACATCTATTGCTGATCTCATACATTTAATTTCTTCAGATGATTTAATTACCCTTGCTTGTTCTAAAATTAATTTAGCATCAACCACTTGAATTTGTTCTTTATTTAACGCTGAAACTGCAGGACCATTTAAAACATCAATGGCAATTTTTTTTGATTTAAAATATGATTTAGACAAATCTTTAACTTCATTAATCCATTTTTTTAATTGCTCTTCAGATTGATCACCGTTACTAAAATAATCCCAAGTTATTGCAGGTCTCAATTCATCTATAAGATTAAGATGTTCAGATAACTTTTCACAATTAAAATATTCGTAAAGAATTACAGGACCATTAACAGGAACAAAACAGTATCGAGTTAAATTATGCATATTATAAACACTCATATTTACTGTGTCTAATGCATATCGAACATTTACTGGATCAAATAAAAAGCAAGCTTCTAAATTATTTTTTTCTAATTCTTTTCTAACTCTATCTAAACGATATGATCTAAGTTTATCAAAATCTATTTCATCTTCTCTTAATCTTTTTTTGGTAATAAAATTCTGTTTTGGTTTAAATTCTGGAGCTATTTTTCTACTAAATCTCATTTTGTAACTTTATAAATTCCTAACCATGCGTTTACATTTTTACTAGCAATGTAATCTGATTTAAAGAAATCTTTTTCTTCCCACAATTTGTTCTGTTTAAATTGATCTATTTTAGTATTAAAACTATATTTCTTAAAAATACCCTCATTTATAGTGAAACCTATATAGCCACCTGATTTTGTAATTCTTAAAAACTCATCTAAAGCATTATTTTTGACATGACCAAATGTGAAGGTTCCAACACATAATACACTGTCATAAGTATTATCTGCTTCAGGAATCTCTTTGTTTAAATCTAATTTACTTAATTTTTTGTAAAGATTTTTTGGAACTGAATTTAAAAGATCTTGAGACAAATCTATTCCATGAAAATTATTAAATCCAAATTTCTCTAATTCTTGAGCAACTAACCCAGTACCACAACCCGCATCGAGTATTAATGCATCTTTATTTTGCTGATGTTTTTTAAATGCTGCAGCTGTTTCTTTTGGACCTGTATAGTTCCAATCAATCATGTCTTTATTATATCTGTTATTTTCAGCCCAATCTGCGTAATAACTCATCACGTCTTCTGTTTTGTCTAATTTATAAATGTTTAAATTTTTAGATACGTCTTTATCTTGATCAGACATTAACTTCTCATTTTTTGACCACTTGGATCATAAAGTGGTTCTTTAATTATTGAGCAATTAAACAAATCTCCATTTATTTCTACTTGAACTTTATTTTCAGATTTAATTTTATCCTGATCAACAAAAGTAAAAGCGACACTCTTATTTACAAAATGTGCAAAACCACCTGAAGTAACATAACCTATACTTTGATCTCCATTCATAACAGCTTCATTATTTGTTACATCAATATCATTAGTTTCAACAATTAAAGGTATAAGTTTGTTTGAAGAGTTTTCCTTTTGTGCACTTTCTTTACCTATAAATTCTTTATCCCAATTGATAAAAACATCTAATCCTGTTTCTTTAGCAGTAAAATCTGGTCTATAATCTAATGTCCAAGCTCCCCAATTTTTCTCAAGTCTCATCGACATTAATGCTCTTCCACCAAAGGGTTTAATATTAAATTCTTTTCCAGCTTCAACTAGTTCTTCGTATAATTTTAATTGATAATGAGGTGCTACATATATTTCGTAACCAAGTTCTCCAGTAAATGAAATTCTATTTACTAATGCAGGAACTCCTCCAACAAACATTCTTCTAGAATCTCTAAATTTAAATTTTTCATTTGAAACATCATCTCTTACTATTTTTTCTAAAACTTTCCTTGAGTTAGGTCCTGCAATTGATAATCCATGAAACTCATCAGATCTATTTTTATAATTTAAATTAAATTTATCTAAGTGACTTTCAAACCAACGTCTATGCATTTCTTGAGCAGCACCAGATCCAAATACCATAAATTCATTTTCGTCTAAACAAGCAACTGTTAAATCTCCACACAATTTTCCTCTATAAGACAACATTGGTGATAAAGATATTCTTCCAGGTTTAGGAAGTCTTCCAGCCATTATGTGATCTAAAAATTTTCTCGCATCAGGTCCTTTGAATTCATGTTTTGAAAAATTTGCAACTTCAATCAAGCCAACATTTTCTCTTACATTAATAACTTCTTTTGAAACATAATCATGCGATCTTGATCTTTTTATCGTTGGTTCTTCATGAGCATCTTCTTTATTATTTGCAAACCACAAAACATTTTCTAATCCAAAACTATCTCCCATGACAGCTCCTTGATTAACAAAACGATCATAAAGTGCTGTTGTTTTTTGTTTTCTTCCTTTTGGTAAAGTTTCATTAGGAAATGTCATAATAAATCTTCTTTCATAATTTTCTGAAGATTTTATTGTTCCATATTGAGGAGATGCATAATCTCCAAATCTTGCAACATCCATTGCCCAAACATCAATTGAAGGTTCACCGTCAATAATCCATTCAGCAATACATTTTCCAACACCACCCCCTTGGCAAAACCCAGCCATCACACCAACTGCAACCCAATAATTTTTCATTCCAGGTACCGGACCAATCAATGGACTTCCGTCTGGACCAAAAGTAAATGGTCCATTAACTATATTTTTTATTCCTGCCCGCTCTAATGCTGGCATTCTCTCAAACCCAATTGCTAATCGATCTTCAATATTATCTAATTTTGGCTCCAATAACTCATGTCCAAAATTCATTGGTGTGCCTTCAACTTTCCAAGGAGTTGATTTTGGCTCATAAGTTCCAAGCAACATTCCCTTACCTTCTTGTCTAAAATAAATATTTCCTTCAAAATCTGTTCCGATAGGCAGTCTTTGATCACCCATCGCTTCAATTTCTGGAATAGGTTCAGTGATTAAATAATGATGCTCCATGGGCTGAACTGGAAGATTTAATCCTGCTAATTGACCAACTTCTCTTGCCCATAAACCACCTGCATTAATTACTATTTCAGCATTAATGTTTCCTTTTTCAGTAAATACATCCCAGGTTCCATCTTCTTTTTGTTTTGTGTCTTTTACAACAGTGTGAGTGTAATATTTTCCACCATGAACTTTTGCGGCTTTTGCAAAAGCATAAGTAACTCCTGATGGATCAACTTCACCATCAATAGGATCCCATAATGCTAGCAAGTATCTAGACGGATCAATTAACGGATGTTTCTTTTTTACTTCTTCTAAAGAAATAAACTCTTGATCAAGCCCCATGTATCTTGCTTTTGATCTTTCTCTCTTTAAATAATCAGCCCATACTTCGTTTGATGCTAAGTAAAAACCTCCACTAGGTTTAAATCCTGTTGAATGACCAGACTCTTTTTCAATCTCTTTATATAAACCAATTGTGTAAGCCATCATCCGAGAGATATTTGGATCAGAAGAAATAACATGAACATTTCCAGCAGCATGCCACGAAGAACCTGATGTTAATTCATTTCTTTCAAGTAAAATACAATCTTTTAATCCAAATTTTGATAAATGATAAAGAATAGAACATCCTACTACACCACCACCTATGATTACAACTTTGGCATGCTTTTCCATTAATATTTAATTTCCTTATTTACTTTTTTTAAAGATTTATCTGTACCATGATGAAAATGTTTACTCATGTCTGGCATGTATTTCATTGAAATTGGTTTTTTTCCAATTGCAACAGACATTTCTCTGACATGATGAGCTTCGGCACCACAACATATACCAATAAAATTTATTTTATTTTCAACACACTCTTTTGCAAATTCTGCCATTTCAAATCTGTTACAAAATAAATTATCTAAAGCTACGGGAAATGCATTCCCACCAGGAATACAATCACAACCATGATCAGTAATATTTAAAAAACCAGGTTCTTCCTCAGTGGTTCTGTAAGGAACTGGAAGCCCTGACACATGACAAGAAACTTTGTCTCTAACTTTTTTTAAAAGTTTCATTGTCATCTCTGGTCCTCTGTAACAATTTAATCCAACTACATCAGCACCTAGATCTTCCATCATCTTACATGCATCTTCAGCACTGTGTCCTTCTCTAGTTTTATCACCTCTTGGAATTGCAAAATTACAAACTGCAATTAGCCCAGCGTCCTTAATTGCTTTTAATGCAATTTTCATTTCATCAGTCCAACTAATTGTTTCAGCAATAACAAAATCAACTCCAGCTTCTTTTGCCCAAGCAACTTGCTCCTCATACATTTGTTGGCACTGCTTATGAGTGTTTGCATCACCAGGATCAAATACGTTTGTGTTTGCAACATCTCCACAAACCATCAAATCTAAATCTTTAAATTCAGCTGCAGCATCTTTTGCAATTTTAAGAGCGCCTTTTTGCATTGGCTCTAACAAGTGTTCTTTGCCAATTATTCT
Organism: Candidatus Pelagibacter sp. HIMB1715; assembly: GCF_052047595.1. Lineage (NCBI taxonomy): Bacteria > Pseudomonadati > Pseudomonadota > Alphaproteobacteria > Candidatus Pelagibacterales > Candidatus Pelagibacteraceae > Candidatus Pelagibacter > Candidatus Pelagibacter sp. HIMB1715. The sequence continues at coordinate 28,968 of NZ_JBNAJY010000003.1, forward strand.
TAGTTTTTCTCTATGACCATAATAAGTAAATGCTTGGACAACATCTGATCCAGCTCTGATAAATTCTCTATGTAATTGGGTTACTACCTCTGGATGCTCTAAAACAACTTCAGGAACAAATGGACCTGCTGAAAGATAACCTCTTCTTTCCATTGCAAAAAGGTATCCTTCTGCACACATGATAGGACCCTCATTTAACCTTGTAATTAAATCTTTTTTCATAATTTATCCTTTCATTTTGTTAAATTTGTTGCAACCCATTTGTGAAACATCAAAGTAGGTGTATCCATTACAGGTGAAAAATTTCCACCATTGTAAGCTGGTGAACTTCGCCCTTTTTGCATTCCTTCAATTGCAGTTACATCTTCGTTCATAACTTCTTGCCAAAATGCAAAATTTTTTTCTCTAATCCCTTTAAACTCATCGCTCGAAGCGCTTTCGTCTCCAATATAATATAATTCAAAATGCTCTTTTGTCTGATTATTTGAAATTGGTTCTAACCAAAATGCATAAAAATGATCTATATGAATTCCTAGCATTACATTTGGGTATAATGATACATATTCAGATTTTTCAGATACATCACTTGGCCAATTTGGAAAACATTTAAATTTTATATTCCCATCAAACTGTTGTGAATATTTATCACTTCCTTGTCCTGAAAAATTAAAATTTTCATCCTCTATGTGGTAATGATCTGAAATATTTGAAACTCTATTCAGCTCTGGATGTATCCAGGGCAAATGATAGCTTTCGCAATAATTTTCAATAGCAAATTTCCAATTACTATTTACGGTCATATTAAAGTAACCATTGTCAGAAGCATGTCTTATTAGTTGTTGATCTTTTTTAGAAATAAACTTAGACCATCTATCTTCTAAAGGTTTAATAAATTCCTCAAATGGTTTTGCGTTAGAATTTATGTTGATGAAAATTAAATCCATCCAAACTTTTGATTTTATTTCTTTTAGGTTGCTATTATTTTTATGAAATCCTTCTACTTCATGTTTTCCTAATCCTCCTATATGAGGTGTAACAGTTAATTTACCATTAAAATCATATGACCAGGAATGATAAGGACATCTTATTACATTTTTTAATTTACATTCTTGGTCAACTAATTTGAAACCTCTGTGACTACAAACGTTATGAAAAACTTTTATCTCATTATCTTTGTTTCTGACTATTAATATTGGAATATCTAAAAGATTAAATGGCTTTGCATCACCAGGATTTGGAACCGAGCTTGCAACACCAACCATCGTCCAATTATTTTTAAAAACTTTTTCTTTTTCAAATTCTAAATAATCGTAATTCAAATAACACTCATTAGGTAATCCATGAGCTTTCTCTATAGGATTTTTAACAACTTCTATTTTTTTAGGATCTAAGATGTCTGATAATTTTTTATTTAAATTCATAAACCTCCTTTAATTAATTAATTAAAAAATTAATTTAGGGTTTAAAAATTACGACTCTCTAATAATGATTTGCTGAAAAACTGTTTTACAATTTAAAATATAAACAAACTCTTTGAAAAAAAAATTTGCTGAAAATTTCATATAAAAACCATAACTAAATTTAATACATAATTAAAGACAATTTGACTTCAACTTATAATTGAATTTAATTTGCAATATTTCTCTCAATATGTTCAATTTGATTTTTAAATGAATCAAATATTGGGAGATATAATGAAAATTAAAAGAATACTTCTTTCCCTAGCCGTTGTTTTTGGTCTTACTTCTTTTGGAAGTGTAGCTAATGCTGCTTGTGGAAATATAACTATCGCTAATATGAACTGGGCCTCAGCAAACTTTATGGCTGAAGTTGATAAAATTATATTAGAAGAAGGTTATGGATGTTCTGTAGAATTGGTTCCAGGTGCAACAATGCCTACATTTACATCTATGCAAGAAAAAGGTGAGCCAGATGTTGCTCCAGAATTTTGGGCTAACGCTGCAATAGTTGCTTTGAACAAAGCTGTTGATGAAGGCAAAATGCATTCAATCAACAAAGCTCCAATCACTGGTTTAGGTGAAGGTTGGTGGGTATTACCTGCAACTCTAGAAAAGCATCCTGAACTAACAACTGCTGCTGCAATTTTAGAAAGACCTGATCTATTTCCTCACCCAGAGGACCCTTCAAAAGGTGGCTTCCACATTTGCCCTCCTGGATGGAACTGTGAATTAAGTAACAGAAATCATTTTAGAGCCTGGGGCATGGAAGAAAAAGGTTGGGCAATTGTTGAAACTGGTTCTGCTGCAGGACTTGATGGTTCAATTGCTAAAGCTGCTGAAAGAGGAGAAAATTGGTTTGGTTACTATTGGTCACCAACAGCTTTAATCGGAAAATATGATATGAGAGCTGTAGACATGGGTGAATGGGGTGGTAAAGACAACTGGGACAACTGTATAGTTTTACCAGAACAAGAATGTGCTGACCCTAAAAAAACTTCATGGGTTAAATCAGAAGTTTTCACTATCGTAACAGATAACTTCAAAAACACAGCTGGAAGTTCTGGTATGGATTATTTCAAAAAAAGAACTTATCCTGGTCCAGTGATGAACGGTATGTTGGTTTGGATGGGTGAAAACCAAGCAGAAGGTGCTGATGCTGCAATTGAATTCCTAAAAACACAAGAGAGTGTTTGGTCTAAGTGGGTTTCAAGTGACGCTGCTGCAAAAATTAAAAAAGCACTTTAATAAATAAAATTATCGAACCCGTTTAAAAACGGGTTCGATTTTAAAAAAAATTTATGGATTTCTTTACTAAAATTCCAGTAATGGATAGGACAGCCTTAAGAGAGTTAAAAAAAGGTATTGATTTTAGCTTTAAAGAATTTTCACGAGCGTATGGTGATGGGATAGAAGGTTTTTTTGATCCCCTATTATATTTTTTAATTTGGCTAGAAAAACTTTTAGTAAATAGTCCTTGGCCAATCGTTATTGCAGTCTTTGCAATATTAGCATGGATAGGTTCAAGAAGTATAAAATTAACTATTGGAACGATTGTTTGCTTTTTGATAATTGGTTATTTTGGTATGTGGAAAAACTGTATGGCTACAGTTGCCATTATATCAGTTTCGACTTTAGTTTGTATTGTAGTTGGGATTCCAATTGGAATTTTAATGTCTAAATCTTCAAGAGCAGAAAAAGCAATTTTACCTATATTGGATATGATGCAAACTATTCCAAGTTTTGTTTATTTAATTCCAATTATTATGTTGCTCGGTATAGGAAAAGTTCCAGGGCTTTTAGCTGTTTGTATTTATGCTTTACCTCCAATTGTAAGACTAACTAATCTGGGGATTAGAGAAGTAGATAAAGAAACTCTTGAAGCAAGTGAGGCATTTGGAGCAACTCCAATGCAGAAACTTAAATCTGTTCAAATTCCATTGTCACTTCCAACAATTTTTGCTGGGATTAACCAAACAATTATGATGGCCTTAGCAATGGTTGTGATTGCATCTATGATAGGTGTAAAAGGTCTTGGAGTGCCTATTTTACAAGCAATTTCTAACCAATATTTAGCATTAGGAATGATGAATGGTTTAGCAATTGTAGCCTTAGCAATTATCTTCGACAGGGTCACTCAGCAGTACGGGCAAAGAATTCAAAAGCACAGAGGTCAGCTTAAGAAGTAACTTTGGCTCAAACGAATTTTCTAGACTCATATTTCAAAATCAATAAAGATCCGAATTATGAATTTTTCTTTGGAGATAGGTCCTAAAACAGATCTTGAAACTGTACCTCCATTAAGTGATGTCTATATCACTATGCTTCCAGGAGGAGATTATAAAGAAACTGCAGATAAAGCAGCAGAGCTTGTAAAAAAAGGATTTAATCCAGTTCCACATTTTCCAGCAAGATCTATGGGAGATGAAAATGAGCTTAAGGATTATGTTACACGATGTAAAGATGCAGGAGTTAAACAAGCTTTAATTATTGGAGGAGGAAGAGAACCTCTTGGAAAATTTGATAGTTCATTTCAACTTTTAGAAACAGGTTATTTTGAAAAAATGAAAATAGGAATAGCTGGACATCCTGAAGGGAGTCCTGATATATCCGACACAGATTTAGAAAAAGCAATGATAGATAAAAAGCCTTACGCTGATTATATAGTAACTCAATGGTTATTAGATCCTCAGCCTATTATTGATTTTATTTCTAAACAAAGCGTACCAGTGCATGTTGGAATCACTGGGCCCTTAAAAATATCTAGCTTAATTAAATTTGCTAATATTGTTGGGGCAAAAAATTCCTTAAACTTTCTTAAATCTAATTTTAGTAAGGCGTTAGATTTATTGAAACCTAAAGACCCTAATGATTTAATTGGGAAAGTTAAATTGCACACTGATAACTTCCACATTTATACATTCGGCGGCTTGAAGGAAACTAACAAGTGGTTGAGGGAGAATAGTTATGTCTAATGAATTTGACTATACTAAATTAAAACATGTTACTTCTGTTGATCAGTCAGACAGAGAAGTACCATACAACTTAAGACAAAGTGGGCCAACAAAAGTTGAAATGTTAATTTCAACAAGGGTAAGAAAATCACCTTATTGGCATTTATCAATGCAGGCAGGTTGTTGGAGAGCAACTGTATACAATCGTATTTATCACCCAAGAGGTTATGTAAAACCTGAAGATGGTGGTGCTATGGTTGAATACGATGCTATCGTAAACCATGTAACTATGTGGAACGTTGCTGTTGAAAGACAAATAAGAGTTAAGGGTCCAGATGCAGAAAAATTTACTGATTATGTGATCACTAGAGATGCAACTAAAATTTCACCAATGAGAGCAAGATATGTAATTCTATGTAATGCATATGGTGGAGTTTTGAATGATCCAATTCTTTTAAGAATTTCTGAAGATGAATTTTGGTTTTCATTATCAGACTCTGATATTGGTTTATATCTTCAAGGTGTAAACGCAGATGGAAGATTTGATTGTAAAATTGAAGAAATTGATGTGAGCCCAGTTCAAATTCAAGGTCCTAAATCAAAAGCATTAATGAAAGATTTATGTGGAGATCAAGTAGATTTCGATAATATGCCTTTCTACGGATTAGCTGAAGCAAAAGTTGGTGGAAGAGATGTTGTGATTTCACAATCTGGTTTCTCAGGAGAAGCTGGTTATGAAATTTATCTAAGAAACTCTACTTTATATGCTGAGGATATGTGGAATGCTGTACTTGAAGCTGGAAAAAAACACAGCTTAATGGTTATTGCTCCTGCTCACCACAGAAGAATTCAAGCAGGAATTCTTTCATGGGGACAAGACATGGATCAACAACACAATCCGTTTCAATGTAATTTAGGTTATCAAGTTTCTTTGTCTGGAAAAGGAGAATGGAACAAAACTGCTGATTATGTTGGTAAGGCTGCATTAGAAAAGATGAAAGAGGAATTAAAAGCAGGTAAAAAACCATACAAACTCCAACTAGTTGGTATGGAATTAGGTGGTAAACCTATTGATAATTATGCACCTGACTTTTGGTTAGTTTCTCCTGAAAGTGGTGGAGACCCAGTAGGGTTCTTAACGTCACCATGGTGGCATCCTGAAAAGAAAACAAACATTGCAATGGGATATGTTCCTTTTGATGGAACATTAAATGCAAATGGTTTTCCAAAAGGAAAAGTAGGAACTAAATTCAAAGTTCATCTACCTGCAGAATATTCAGAAACTCCAGGAACACCTGTTGATGCTGTGGTAGTGGATATTCCATTCAAAGAGTCTTTCAACGCAAACACAAGAGAAGTTGTAAAAGGCTAAATTTATTTAGGGGGAGTTATTTAAACTCCCCCAAATTTCAATGACAAAAGGGTTTTTAATAGCAATTTGCATTATTATTGCGATTGCTTTAATAGTATTTCCATTAATTGTTTCATATAAAGCTCAAAAAAATAAAAGAGATAAAAATTAATGTTTGGTGAATTTTTAAATATAGTTTTCAAATCAATAAAATTAGATAAAACACTTTATTCTGATAACAGAAATTTTGGTGAAGCTTCCATATATTTTGCAGGCTTAATAATGATTTTAGATGGAGTTGCTGGCGCAGTAGCAGCTAACACTGTCATTAAAACAGCAATAGGAATGTCGGGTTTAACAGCAATAGTTACTTGGTTAATATGGGCGATCTTTATTTTTGTGATAGGTGTTAAACTTTTTCCAGATAAACAAACAAAAGTGTCATTTAAAAAAGTTTTAACTGCAGTTGGTTTTGCTCATGCTCCTGGTTTATTAAGATTTTTTGCAGTTACTCCAGATTTAATGATACCTATAATTTTTCTCACTCAATTTTGGATTTTTGCAGGTTTAATCATTTCAACAAAAGAAATTTTAAATTTAAAATCTAATTTTAAATCTTTTGGTATAGTCTTATTATCTTTTTTGATAATAGCTTTTCTATCACTCACGTTCGTAATGAGTAGAATGAATATGCTTCCAACCAATCAGATTAGCTAGATTGGGAAAATAGTTTTAGAAACTCTACACGATTTACAAATTTTAAAGCCAGTTAAAATTAAATTTTGAGATACACTCTCATCCTCTTCTTTACACTCATCACAAATATTATTTAAATCTTCACTGTTATCTTGATCCTTAATTTCATCAAAATTATCAGTCATTATCTGTTAGGCCTGCACCTGCCCCACCTTGTTTTAAACTCTCAGACTCTTCAACAAAAGTATCTTCAGATAATTTGTACAAATTCTTCCACTCTTCCTCAGAAAAGTTATCAATATTTTCTAGAAAACTGATCTCTAAATGATTTGCAATAGACGGAAATTCGTTATTAGGAATATTAGAATAGATATTTAAATTCAGATTTAAAATAAGTTCTTTTTTATCAAGATTTATATGAATTTTTTTACCAATAATTTCTGATGCTCTACTTACAAAAGCTAAAAATATTGAAGGATAAGCAACATTATTTAATTCAATTTTTTTTAAGAATTCTAGAGATTTTGATTGATCTAAAAAACTAACTCCAAGAATAATTGGACAATAAGATTTTGCTGGAGGTTGATTTTTTTCTAATATTAAATTTAAATTTTGAAAACTATTTTCTTTCCTTTGAGAAAAATATTTATTTATATGCTTAATACCTGGAAGACCAAAGGACTCTAATAGTCTTACGCACTTTGCTGTTTCTTCAGCAACTCCCCATGAATATCCGCTAGCTTTAGTTGCTCTTTTAACAGTGGTTTCGATTTCACTTAATGATTTCATGTTAAATTTTAGTTTTATAAACCCACTGCTCATCATAATTTTTTAATTCATGAGGTAATGGTGCTCCTTGAAACATACAAATTCTTAACCACTTGTCAGATCTTGGGTCAAATTTTAATGCCCCAAAGAAAGATAACTTCAATCTCAACATATCAATAGGCATTATGTTTTTACCAATTGTATTATCTTGAATTTCTGAATAAGGAAATTTTTCAACTATAAAAACCCGTCTAATAACATGTCTTAAATCAGAGTTTTTTATTAAAAAGTCAGATACGGTTTGACTATTTTTAGAAACCAATAATATTTCGTAAAGTTTTTTTATATCCCTAGCTATGGCTAAAGGTTGTTCTAATTCTGAACCATGTTCTTCAAATCTATCAGCTAATCTTGGCTCTTCTTTATTTTTTGAGATAAACCAAAAATTTTGATTATTTTCTTTTTTTTCAAAATTTATTTCTAATATATTTGGATATTTTTTCTCAATTATATTTCTTAAATCTTCAACAGTCCTATGAGTTGGTATGTTAAAATATTTTTCTTCATCAGAGCTCATTTCTTTTACTAAAGGTTCGGTTATTTCACTATATGGTTCCATCATAATGGATACTATGTATTCAATACATTCTTCACATGTTTCTTTCTCAAGCCACTTATAAATACTGTTGAAAGGATATTCTCTTGTAAAATCAAAATCATTCTCAATAAATTTCAAAAATTTTTGAACATCTTTTAGTAAATTATTAATTTTATTTTTTTGATATTCACTATCAGTGTTCCAACTTGTAATGTTTGTTAGTGATTTTTTTACACAATCAATAAAAAGTTCACTATCCTTTTTATTTACATTTTGAATTTCTCTAATTTTTTTTAAAGCTATTTCTCTACTTAAGATCCAGTTATTTAAAAGTGTTGGATGATTAACAATAAAAGGTGCCATTCCTAATCCAGTAGAATTTCCAATACCTAGATTTTTAGAGATTCGCTCGTCTAGTTTGACTGCTTTTTTCGGATTTTTATGATAAGCGACATGATTTACTTGGTCAAAAGTAAACTGTCTTACAAGATAAACCAGCATCATTTCTAATCTAAATGGTCCGTTAATTTCCTCACGATTTTTTATTCTAAACCTATCTGCTAAACCAAATTTACCAGATCCATAAACAGCAGTAGTTCTGTATAAATAACCAACTTTTGACAATAAATTTAAATCTGGTTGTAACCCTTGACTTAAACTTTGTGTTACATGATTAAATAATCGTACAGATTTATTCGCTCTTGATAATGTAAGTTCTTTATAAGAAAGTCTTCCAACTTCTTGTTTGGGAACTTCATTTTTCAATCTTTCAATATCTTTTTTACCTGGTACTCCATCATGAAGAGTAAAAGCCGCATCCCATTTAGTAGCTATAACTCTGTCTGATCTTTCCTCATCTTTAATATGATTTGCAAAACAAACTAAAGAATAAACTCTTTTGTCTTTTTTAAACGAATATACTGCCTCACCATAACCATTTTCATCTAAATTAAACAAATCTTGTTTATACTCCCAGTCTTTAAATTCATTCAAAAAACTTCTTAAAAAAGATAATTTAGATTGATGAAAAGATCCCAAACGAGATAATTTCATAATAGTATTTGGATCTCTTAGTTCTACTTGCATAACTTAAATTGATTTATAAAAATTGTACCAATTATTTCCTAGTATCCCATGTGTCTCATCATCTGAAAATCCAATCTTTTTGAGACCTTTTTCTATATTTGCAAATCCTCTTGTGTCTTCAAACCAGTCAGGTTGTTTTGGAAAGCCTGGTTTATTTTTTGATCCTTCTCCGTAATTTTTAGTTTTGGTCCAAGTACCATTTCTCATCCACTCAACTACACTGTCAGGTTGATCAAGACAAAGATCAGACCCTATACCAATTTTACTTGCTCCCATAATTTCTGCAGTCTTTGCTACCATTTCACAAAAACTATCAAGAGTGCAATTAGTATTATCTTTCAAGTGATGTGGATATAATGATAAACCTAACATTCCTCCACTATCACTTAGCATCTTAAGTAAATCTGAAGACTTGTTTCTTTTTGCAGCATGCCAAAAAGAAGGGTTTGCGTGAGTAATCGCAATTGGTTTATCACTTATTTCAATAGCATCCATTGTGCTTTTTTCTGCAGAATGAGACATATCAACAACGATGCCTACTCTATTCATTTCTTTTATTGCTTCTCTTCCAAAATTAGTTACTCCGCTATCAATTTTTTCATAGCAACCAGTAGCAAGAAGAGATTGATTGTTGTAAGTTAGTTGCATAAATCTGCATCCAAGTTCATGAACTTTTTCAACCAAACCTATGTCATCCTCAATTGGTGAACAATTTTGAAAACCAAAAAATATTGCAGTTTTGTTTTCAAGCTTTGCTTTTTCAATATCTTTAAAATCTTTTCCCAGAAATATAAGATCAGAATTTGCTTCGAAAATTTTTTCCCACTTATTTAATTCTATTAGTAGTTCATCATAATCTTCATGATAAACTATGGTTACATGAACTGCATCTAAACCTGCAGCTCTGTTTGTTTCAAAAATTTTTCTAGACCAATTGCAATATTGCAAATTATCGATTTTAAAATTCATAACGAAATAAGATTAATCAATCTAAATTGAAATACTATTAATTTTATTGAAATTTTTGATTAATTTTGAAATAAACAAGAGAGCCATTTTCATGAAAAAAAATACTAATAAAAAAGTTTCAATAGTTATGGGTAGTCAATCAGACTACAAAACTATGCAATTAGCAGAAAAAACTCTTAAACAATTAGGTGTCTCGTTTGAAACTAAAATTGTTTCTGCTCATCGTACCCCAAAGAGAATGTACGATTTTGCATTAAAGGCAGAAAAAAATAATATTGGGGTAATTATTGCTGGAGCTGGTGGATCAGCACATTTGCCGGGAATGATTTCTGCATTAACTCAAATTCCAGTTTTGGGTGTACCGATTGAAAGTAAAAAATTAAAAGGTTTAGATAGTTTACTTTCGATTGCTCAAATGCCAAAAGGGATTCCTGTCGGTACTTTAGCAATTGGAGAAGATGGCGCTATTAATGCTGCATTACTTGCAGCTGAAATAATGGCTATTAATAATTCTTCGATCAAAAATAAGTTAAAAAGTTGGAGATCAAACCAAACTAAATCTGTTAAAAGAGCTCCAAAATAAAATGTCTAATATTACTCTTGGGATTATTGGTGGCGGCCAATTAGGAAGTATGCTTGCAATTGCTGCAAAAAAATTAGGGATAAAGATAATAATTTTTTGTGATGATTTGGAAGCACCAGCTCAAAATTTTTGTGACGAATTTATTGGTGCAAAATATGACGATAAAGAAAAAATAAATGAATTTGTAAACAAAGTTGATATCGTAACTTATGAATTCGAAAACATTCCATATGAAACATTAAATGATATCAACAAGTTAAAACCAGTTTTACCAAAACCTTCGGTAAATAGATTAATTCAACATCGATTAGCAGAAAAAGATTTTGTAAATAAATTAAATATAAGAACAACTAGATACGTCTCAGTTGAAAATCAATCTGATATTGATGTCCTTGAAGATTTTTTACCAGGTATAATTAAAACTACAACATTAGGTTATGACGGTAAAGGGCAACACCCTGTCTCATCATCAGAAGAATTAAAAAATCTTAAATTAGATTTATCAAGAGGATATATTTTAGAAAAATTGGTCAAACTTAAAAAAGAGATATCAATTATCATAACTAGGTTTAGTAATAATAAATATGAAATCTATGAACCTATAGAAAATACCCATGAAGATCAGATCTTAAAACATTCTAAAATACCTGCAGATATAAATGAAAAAATATTTAATCAATCTAAAGATTGGGCAATACTTATTGCTGAAGAACTTAAATATGTTGGTACTCTATGTGTAGAATTTTTTATAGATAGAAATGATAATCTTTATGTAAATGAAATTGCTCCAAGGGTTCATAATTCTGGACATTTAACAATTAATGCTTTTAATGTAAGTCAATTTGAAAATCACATCAGAGCTGTTTGTGGACTTGAACAGATACCTTTAAAAAAATTATCAAATGCAAAAATGATAAATTTACTAGGAGATCAAATATCTCACTATAGAAATTCTCCAAAACTTAAAGATAATGAATTCTTTTTTGATTATTTAAAAAAAGAAATTAAAGATAAAAGAAAAATGGGTCATATCACTATTCTGGAATAATATGTTAAAATCAATTGAGGGAAATTTTGATGATCCAGAAGTTCACAAGCTTTTAACTAAGCATTTTGTTGAGCTTAGAGCTGCCTCACCAGAGGGAAGTGCTCATGTTTTAGACATCCCTGGTCTTAAAGTTCCATCGATTAAATTCTGGAGTTTATATAACAACGATCAATTAATGGGATGTGGTGCATTAAAATTTTTAGATGAGGGTCACGGAGAATTTAAATCAATTAGAATTCATGACAATTTTAGAAAAAAAGGACACGGTGTTATTGTTATTAATCATTTAATAAGTGAGGCAAAAAAATTAGATATTAAAAGATTAAGTATTGAAACAGGTGCTGGAAATTTTTTTATTCCTGCTAGAAAACTCTTTAAATCTTGTGGTTTTGAGCCTTGTGAACCTTTTGCTCATTATAAAGAAGATGTTAATTCTGTTTATTTGACTAAATTGATTGCTACAGATTGACAATAAGATCGAATAATTTCTCTATTTTGTTGACAAAACCCATTAAAATCTAAAGAAAGCCAAGATTACTTAATTATAAATTTTAAGTAATAATTAATATAACAAAAAGTAAGAAGAAATAATATGAGTCTAACAGGTAAAGTAAAATGGTTCAATCCAACCAAAGGTTTTGGTTTTATTGAAAGAGAAGACAAAGAAAAAGATGTGTTTGTACATGTTTCAGCAGTTAGAGATGCTGGTATGAACGGTTTAGATGAGGGTCAAGCTTTGACTTTCGATGTTGAAGATGGTCCTAAAGGTCCTTCAGCAGTTAACTTAAAAACTGCATAATTTCACACTTCCTATTGGCTGAAAAAATTTTATTTTTTAATAAACAATTTTATTCAGCCAGTACCAAATCTTATAAAAAACAACTTTTAGTCAAAAAATTTAATTATATAAGTTGTATTTAAAATAATAAAAAATTTATGATCGGAATTTTAGGTGGAATGGGTACTCAAGCTGGTCTTGATTTTTGCAATAAGCTTGCAGTACTTAATAGAGGTAAAATTGATCAAGAATATCCTTTATTTGTTCTGTATAACAAATCAAATATTCCGGGAAGGCCAGAGTCTATAGGTACTCAAACAAAAAACTTATCAAATCTAAATTCAAATAAATCTAATAAAACAAAATATAATAAAGTTTTAAAAAGTCTTCTTGAAGGCTGTAAGTTATTAGAAAAGAATAAATGCAAATTTATTGTTATCCCATGTAACACAGCACATTATTGGTTTGATGATCTACAAAAAAAAATCGGTATTCCAATTATAAATATGCCAAAAGAAGTTTTTAAATTTACAAAAAAGAACTGTAAAAAAAATTCAAAAGTTGGTTTATTGGCCACTGAAGGTACTTTAAAAACTGGAGTGTATAATAAATTTTTTGACGAGACCTATCAATTGGTTAATCCATCTGAAAATCTTCAAAAAAATTCAGTAAATAAAGCAATCAAGTTTGTAAAAATGGGCAATGTTAGAGCTGCTGAAAAAGCTATTAAACCAGCTATAAAATATTTGCTAAAAATGAAGTGTAAAAAAATAATTTTAGGTTGTACTGAGTTACCAATTGCAATATTTGCCTTTAAATCATTCAAGAATATTAAATCTTCAAAAATATTTTTAGATCCAAATTTAATTCTTGCTCACTCTGCAATGCAGAAACACAAAAGATAAACAGTGACATCTAAAATTGATAAGCCCTACGTTTTAAGAGTTGCTGAACTAATATATTCTAAAATAATTGAGATAAAAAACCAAAATCCTAAAGTTAATAACATCCAAGCATTCGAGATTTTCATGACAACAAAAGATTATGATTTTATTAGCTCAGGAGAATTTCATGAAAATTGGATATCTGAATTAAAAGATAACAATTTTATTGATAAAATTACTGGTAAGAAAATTAATGAAGAAACATTAAGACTTTTAGACATTCAAAAAGATTCTATGGTTAAATTTTTGCTTAAAATACCAAAATTGTATTATACAAAAACTCATTTCCCTTTGGAATTGTCTCAAAGAGCCTTTAATCATCTTTGGAGAGTGTGTGAAAGTTACGAAATGTGGTGCAAAGAAACTAAGCAAAAAAATTTGATTAAATTAAATTTAATTGATTAAATTTAAATTTATTAATTACAGTGATTAAGGTATTCCCATTTATATTTATTTTACTTTGGTCATCCGCATTTATAACTACAAAACCAATCATTGATTACAGCGATCCTTTTGCTGCATTAGCCTTTCGATTTGCACTCGTAGCATTTGGTTTTTTAATTTTTTCTATCTACTCAAGGCAGAAAATAATTGTAAGTAAGAAAAATTTTTTACAATCTTTTTTCAGTGGAGTTCTTTTTCATGGATTTTATTTAGGAGGTGTTTTTTATTCAATTTCTATTGGAATGCCTACTGGCCTTGCTGCTTTAATTGTAACTCTTCAGCCAATACTAACTAACGTATTAAGTGGACCAATACTTAAAGAGAAGGTTTCTATTAAACAATGGATAGGTGTTTTATTGGGATTTGTTGGGGCATCATTGGTTCTCGGTTTTGAAATTGGGTCAAAAATTCCAACTGCTGGATTAATTGCAACCATTATAGCTTTGATAGCAATAACAAGTTCAACTCTTTGGCAAAAAACAATAAGCAACAACCTGCCCTTATCAGTAAGTAATATGAACCAAGCACTTGGGGGTTTTTCGTTTCATTTATTAATTATAATTTTTTTTGCTGATCCTTACATTGAATTTTCAAAAACATTTATAATTGCAATGAGTCATCAAATTTTTTTAGTGTCCTTTGGAGCATTCACAATACTTATGTTCTTAATTAAAAAAAATTCCGCAAGCAAAACAGTTTCGATATTTTTTTTAATTCCTCCAACATCTGCGTTCATGGCATGGTTATTTTTAAATGAGAAATTATCTAATTTAGATCTTTTAGGATTTTTTATAGCTACTATTGGTGTTTATATTGCTACTAGAGATAAATAATTACTTTGCAATATATCCAAATTCTAAAGATGCGTCTGTTATTGAGTGATAAAGAGATTCGCCAAAACTTCTTAATCCAAATATTCTAAATTTATCTGGATCATCATTAAGCATATCAATAGTTACTGACATTCCGTTATAAGTAGAATTTAAACATTGATTTTTTTCTAGCTCACCAAAATTAAATGGGCATCCTTTTTTTAAAACTTCCTTAGCCTCCTTACCTTCAATTTCAATTATTGCTTTTGAATGAGATACGTCTGTTATTGCAAATTCATTATCATTAAATTTTTGCTCTATTTCATTTAAAGTGTCCTTTTTCTTAGAAACTAAAATCCAATTTCTTGGACCGTTCCAAAGTATTCTTGTGTTATCATTGGAGGTAACTATAGATGGATTATCTCTTAAATTTAGGCCATCTACCTGCATATTGTCTAATGATGATTTTGAACTTTTATACTGAACTATCTGTACTATTAATAAATTAGTAGTTTCAGATATTGAAAGTAAATTTTTATCATCTTTACCTTCAAAATCTCCAAATTGACCTTTTGCATGCACATTATTTAAAGCTGAAATTAAACTCATGATCTAACTCTTTCTCCTTTTGGATCAACATAATGTGATGAAACTATTTCTACTGGAATAACTTTGTTTTTTAATGGAGACATTACAAATAATTTTTCTCCAATCATATTTTTTCCATCTTTTAATATTGCTAGTGAAAATGGATTATCATGCTCAACACTCCAACAAGAGGCTGAGATATGACCTAATTTTTTATTCGGCAAAGGAGCGTTAGCGTCTTTAACTAAGTGTGAACCTTCTGGAATACTAGTTTTTTTATCCAATGGAACAACGCCTACAATTCGCTGTCTATCTTCAGCTACAAAAGCTGCTCTCTGTAATGATCTTTTTCCAATAAAGTCTTTCTTTTTACTCAATAACCCTTCTAATGCATTGTCGTAAGGAATTGTTCTTCCATCTAATTCAGAACCTGCAACATGCCCCATTTCAATTCTAAGTGTAGACAGTGCTTCAGTTCCATATGGTTGAATTTGAAACTCTTCTCCAAGTTCAATTATTTTTTCCCACATAAATCTTCCGTTATCAGACTCAACATTAACTTCGTAAGCTAATTCACCTGAGAATGAAATTCTGAATATTCTAGCTTTAACACCAAATAAATCACCCTCGACATACCCCATAAATGGAAGACCTTCATTAGATACATCTGTTTTAGGAAACAATTTCTGTAATAAATCTCTTGATTTAGGACCAGCTATGGCAGCTCCCGCCCATTGCTCAGTTGTTGAAACTACATTTACATTAAGTTCAGGCCAAACAAGTTGCAAATAATACTCTAAATGCGAAAGCACATTCGCTGCTTGAGCAGTAGTTGTTGTCATGTGATAGTGGTTTTCTGAAATTCTAGTAGTTGTACCATCATCCATCACTATCCCATCTTCTCTTAACATCACTCCATATCTTGCTTTTCCAACAGGTAACTTCAACCATGCATTTGTGTATACTCTGTTTAAAAATTCAGCAGCATCAGGACCTTTAACGTCGATCTTACCAAGAGTTGTTACATCACAAACACCAACATTTGTTCTTACATTTTTCGCTTCTCTCTTTGAAGCTTCGAACAAAGTTTCGTTTCCTCTTTTATAGTATCTTGGTCTTAACCAAACTCCTGCATCAACAAAAACAGCGTTATGCTCTTCATGCCAATTGTGAATTGGAGATTTTCTTGTTGGTTTTGAATGCTTTCCTACTTCTCTACCAACAATAGCACCTATTGAAATAGGTGTATAAGGAGGTCTAAAAGTTGTGTGGCCAACAGACGGAACAACTTTATTTTCAATCTCAGATACTAATTGTAATCCATTTAAATTACTTGTTTTTCCTTGGTCTGTTGCCATACCTAAAGTGGTATATCTTTTTACATGTTCAATTGATCTATAACCTTCTCTTAATGCAATCTCTACATCAGAAACAGCAACATCATTTTGAAAATCTAAAAATCTTTTATAACTTTTACCTTTTGGTAATGGAACACACCAAAACTTATCATGTTTAGAATATTTTTTTTCAACTACATTTGGAATAGATATTTCGTTATCTTTCTCAGTAATTTTTTTTGATAATTCTTTTCCTTTTTCAAATGATGTTTTTAAAGTTTCTTCTAGTGTAAATACACCATTAGCAGCTCCCAAAGTTGTTTCATTTTGTTTTGAAACTCCTGGAACAAACGCGTCTATCTCTTCATTAAATTTAGTTTTATTTCCTGATTGTGATGCCAAATGAATTGTAGGTGTCCAAAATCCAGAAACACATATACAATCACAATTTATATTCTCTATTTTACTAAGTGTTTTCTTGTCTTCAGAAATAGTTGCCACATCAGCTGATTTTACTTTTTTATAACCTTGTGCTGCAACTACTACATATGAATTTTTAATATTAATTCCTAAATTTTTTGCTTCATCAATAATTTCTGATTGTGGATTTGATCTTGAATCTAAAACTATAGGCTCAACTCCATGTTTTTTAAATTCAATTGCAGTTTCATAGCCACTATCATTGTTTGTAAATACTAAAGGTTTTTTTCCAACTAAGACGCCATAAACTTTTAAATATTCTTTAGCTGCAGATGAAAGCATTACTCCAGGAGTATCATTGTTTCCAAAAACAATTGGTCTTTCGATTGATCCAGATGAAATTAGAACTTCTTTTGCTCTAATGTACCAAAGTCTTTTGTTTGGATGGTATTTTTTAGTTTTAGGTAAATGATCACTAACTTTTTCAGACATTACCAACATATTGTGATCATAGTATCCAAAAACTTGAGATCTATTTTTTACGGTTACATTAGGCATCTCTTTTAATTCTGAAATAATACCGTCCGCCCAATCTTTTCCAGATTGGTTACCGATATTCACATCACTCGTTAATAATGAACCGCCATATCTTGGTTTATCTTCAGCTAAAATAACTTTGGCTCCATTTTTGGCTGCAGAATAGGCGCTCGCTAAACCTGATGGTCCAGACCCAGCAATTAAAAGATCACAGTACTCGTATTTATGTTCGTATCTCTCTTTATCGTGTTTTGTTGAAGCTACACCTAATCCAGCTGCTTTTCTTATAAATGGCTCATAAATTTTGTACCAAAAGCTTTTTGGCCACATAAAAGTTTTATAATAAAATCCAGCAGGTAAAAATATTTTTAAAAAATTGTTTATAGCTCCAATATCAAAGTTAACACTTGGCCAACAATTAACACTGTTTGCCTCTAATCCTTCAAATAATTCTTGTTCAGTTGCTTTAATATTTGGCTCCGTTTCACCATTTCTATAAAGTTGAACAACTGCATAAGGTTCATCAACTCCTGCACCAAAAAACCCTCTGGGTCTGTGATATTTAAAACTTCTACCAACTAAATGAACACCATTTGCGAGTAAAGCTGAAGCTAATGTATCACCCTCATAACCAAAATAAGATGTACCGTTGAACTTAAAAGAAATTTTTTTATTTCTATTAATTAAGCCACCTGTTTCTATTCGATAACTCTGAGTCATTAAGCAATTTCTTCGTTAGCTTTATAAGTTTTAAAAATTTCATGTGTTGCAGTATCTCTTTCAACTTTTATCCACTGTCTGCAACCAGATAAATGCTGCCAAAGTTCTAAATGTTTTCCTCTAGGACTAACTCTATTGTATACGAAGTTATCCCATTCTTGATCTGTAACTTCTTTATTTAGTTCTGGTCTTTTAACAGTAGCATCTCCACCATAAGAAAATTCATTTTGAGATCTCATTCCACAATGTGGGCATTTAATATGTAACATTTATGAAATCCAAGTTTTTGTACCAAGACCTTTTTCATCAATAAGATGACCAGTACTAAATCTGTTCAAACTGTATCCTGCATTTAATTCATGAACTCTATCTTGAGCAATAGTATGTGCAAATGTCCATCCTGATGCTGGAGTTGCTTTAAAGCCTCCATAACACCATCCACAATTTAAATACAAACCATCAATATGAGTTTTATCAATTATTGGTGAACCGTCCATTGACATGTCCATAATCCCACCCCAAGTTCTTAGCATTTTTAATTTACTTAAAAATGGCATCATCGCAATTCCTTCAGTTAAAACATGTTGTAATGTTGGAAGATTACCTCTTTGAGCGTAACTATTGTAACCATCAAGGTCTCCACCCATTACCATTTCACCTTTGTCTGATTGACTAATATAAAAATGACCTGCACCAAAAGTTACAACTTTGTCTAAAATTGGTTTCACTGGTTCAGAAACACAAGCTTGTAAAAGATGAGTTTCAATTGGCAAAGTCATATTTAATTTTTCTGCTAAAATATTTGTGCTACCAGCAACGCATAGACCAACTTTCTTTGCCTTAATATTTCCTCTCGATGTTCTTATCCCTTTTATTTTTCCTGCAGAAACATCAAAACCTGTAACTTCACAATTTTGAATTATATCTACCCCCATAGAGTCTGCTTGACGTGCATACCCCCAAGCAACTGCATCATGACGAGCAGTTCCAGCACTTGGTTGCATCAATCCACCAAAGATAGGAAATCTTACGTTGTCTGAAAAGTCAGCCATTGGGATTAATTCTTTTACTTCTTCTCTGTTTAAAAGAACTGCATCAATTCCGTTTAATCTCATCGAATTTCCTCTTCTTGCATATGCATTCATTTGTGCATCTGAGTGTGCAAGATTAATAATTCCTCTTGGAGAAAACATTACGTTGTAATTTAAGTCCTGACTCATCTTTCTCCATAGATCCATTCCAAACTCACTGAAAAGACCATTTTCATCATGCATGTAGTTTGATCTAATAATTGTAGTGTTACGTCCAACATTTCCACCGCCAATCCATCCTTTTTCAATGATGGCTACTTTTGTAATTTGATGTTCTTTAGCTAGATAATATGCGGTAGCTAAACCATGACCACCACCCCCAATGATAACAACATCGTACTCTTCTTTAGGATTTGGATCTTTCCAAGCTAAATCCCAATTTTGATGACCTGTTAATGCATTTTTAACCAAGCTAAAAATAGAATACTTTTGCATATTTGAATTTTATATTAATGAATTTAAATAGTTCTTATTTTTTTTATATATATATTTTAGAAGTTTCGAAAAATCTCAAATAAGATAATTATTATGCAAAAAAATTTATAATAAAGGATAACGAATGAGCGAAGTAAAATCAGATATACAGATAGCTAGAGAAGCTAAAATGCAACCAATAAATGATATTTTAGCAAAGATAAATGTACCTGATGAAAGCTCTGCGTTTAGTCCTATGGGCAGACATATTGCAAAAATAAATTTAGAATATTTAGAGCAACTAAAAGACAAGCCAGATGGAAAATTAATTTTAGTAACTGCTATTACTCCAACTCCAGCAGGAGAAGGAAAAACTACAACTTCGGTTGGATTAAATGATGGTTTAAATAAAATTGGAAAAAAATCTATCGTATGTCTTAGAGAACCAAGCTTAGGTCCTTCTTTTGGTATGAAAGGTGGTGCAGCTGGTGGAGGTTATGCTCAAGTCGTTCCAATGGAACAAATAAATTTACATTTCACAGGTGACTTTCATGCAATTACTTCAGCTCATAATTTATTATCAGCGTTAATCGATAATCATATTTATTGGGGAAATAAACTGGATATCGATGTTAGAAGAATTGTTTGGAAAAGAGTTATGGACATGAATGATAGATCGTTAAGATCCATAAATATAAATTTAGGTGGTGTAGCAAATGGTTTTCCTAGAGAAGATGGTTTTGATATCACAGTTGCATCAGAGATAATGGCAATCTTTTGCTTATCAAATGATTTGGAAGATTTAGAAAAAAGAATTGGAAATATCACTATTGGGTACACTAGAGATAAAAAACCAGTTTATGCGAAAGACTTAAATGCTCAAGGTCCTATGACAGTTCTTTTAAAAGAAGCTATCAGACCTAATGTTACACAAACTTTAGAAAACAATCCTGCAATTATTCATGGTGGTCCATTTGCGAATATTGCTCATGGTTGTAACTCAGTTATTGCAACAAAGACTGGTTTAAAATTAGCAGACTATGTTGTAACCGAAGCAGGATTTGGTGCTGACCTTGGTGCAGAAAAGTTTTTAGATATTAAATGTAGAAAATCAAATTTAAAACCGAGCTGTGTAGTAATTGTTGCAACTATAAGAGCTTTAAAAATGCACGGTGGTGTTGCTAAAGATGATTTAAAGAATGAAAATGTTGAAGCTTTAAAAAAAGGGTTGGTAAATTTAGAAAGACATATTCAAAATGTTAAAAAGTTTGGTTTACCGGTAGCAGTAGCAGTTAATCATTTTATAAAAGATACTGATAATGAAGTAAAAGCACTTATAGATTTTTGTGATAATTTAGGTGTTAAAGCAAGTCTATGTACTCATTGGGCAAATGGTGGTGAAGGTACAAAAGAATTAGCAGCTCATGTTTCAGAATTGTGTGAAAAAGATGAAGCTAAATTTCAATTTTTATACGAAAGTAAAACACCTTTGTTTAAAAAAATAGAGACTATTGCAAAAGAAATTTATAGAGCAGATGAGGTGATCGCTGATACAAAAATTAGAGATCAACTTAAAAACTTTGAAGAAGCTGGATATGGTGATTTACCAATTTGCGTTGCTAAAACTCAATACAGTTTTTCAACAGATCCAAATCTTAAAGGAGCACCGACAGGTCATGCGTTACCAGTGAGAGAAGTAAGGCTATCATCAGGAGCAGAATTTATTGTGGTTATTTGCGGTGCCATCATGACTATGCCTGGATTACCAAGAGTCCCAGCAGCTGACTCTATTAAACTTAATGAAAAAGGTGAAATTGAAGGGTTATTCTAAGTTAAGATAATTTAACCAATTCTCTAATTCCCTCATTCTGGAAATTTTATCTAATTTTTTGTTTTCTATTTCTATATTTTTAATGTGATCATCAATATGATTTTGGTCTTCAAAAGCACCACGTTCAATAAGTCTATCTTTTCTAAAAATAATTAAGTTTATCATTTTATTGTAAGTAATTTCTGGATGATACTGAAGGCCCCACACATCACAATTTCCAATTTTAAAATTTAAACCTTGAACTTTATTTATTGGGTTCGAAGCTAGCAGTTTCGAATTTTCCGGAAGAGTTACAACTTCATCAAAATTAAATGCTGGAGTATTAAACTTTTTATTTTTGTTTTTATATAATGGATGATTTAAACCATTTTCATTAATTTCAATATCTCTTGCAATCCCTCGGTGTGACCCCTTCTCAGCTTTTTTTACTTCACCACCAGCGGCAGTTACTGCAACTTGCATCCCCCAACAAATCGCTAGAACTTTTTTAATTTTTTTCTGACACTCTTTCATAAATTCTATTTGTCTTAAAATTTCAGGTGTCTTGTTATAAATATTTAAACTACTTCCACCCCAAATAAGACCATCATAACTTTCTAATGGATCAATATTCTCGCTTATATTTTCATCTGAAGATGGATTAACTACATCTATATTTAGTTGATCAGTAAAATGAGAAAGACTATGTTTTAAGCTTTCAGTATGAGTTTGAATACCTGCTTCTGTAAAACTTTGATTTTCCTCTTGTAAATTACCTTCTACTACCAAAATTTTCTTCATTAAAATAATTCTCCTGAAATACTTTTTTTATACATCTCTTTTAAATCATCTTGTGTTATTTTTTTTGGATTGCCTCCTGTAGATGGATCTTCAAATGCCATTAAAGAAAGTTTTTCTAAATCAATTTCATTACAATCCATAACATCTGAAAGTTTATGAGGTATGTTTAATTCTTTACGCAAATTTAATATCCATTCTAAAAAGCTTTCAAATGTACTATTTAGATTAAGATAATTACAAATAGATATAATTCTGTTTTCAATAATTGATTTATTGAAAGTTAAAACATAAGGCATAAATATCGCGTTACTTAAACCATGATGTACATCAAACTGTGCATTTATCGGATGACTTAGAGAATGTATTGCACCAAGACCCTTTTGAAAAGCAGTAGAGCCCATGCTAGATGCCGCTAACATTTCAGATCTAGCTTCTATGTTCTTACCATTTTTATAAACTTCTATTAAAGAATTTTTAATTAATCTCATACCCTCAAGTGCAATTCCATCTGCCATTGGATGAAATCCAGGTGCACAAAAAGCCTCAAGATTGTGAGCAAGTGCATCCATTCCTGTTGCAGCTGTTATTCTTGGTGGAAGATCTTTGGTTAAATTTGGATCTAAGATTACAATAGAAGGTAAAATTTTTGGATGAAAAATTATTTTTTTTATTCCTGTTTCTTCATTAATGATGGCTGAAGCTCTTCCTGTTTCTGAGCCTGTTCCTGCAGTAGTTGGAACCGCTATAATTGGAGAAATTTTATTTCCATCAGCTCTTGTCCAATAATCACCTATATCTTCAAAATCCCATATAGGTCTTTTTTGACCGCACATAAAAGCTATCCCCTTTCCAACATCTAATGCACTACCTCCACCAAAGGCAATTACTCCATCGCAGTTTTTTTCTATATATAAAGAGACCCCTTCCATTACGTTTTTTCCAGTTGGGTTTCCTGAAAATTGTGAAAATACTTGTAAATGATCAAAGTCATTTTTTAATTTTTCAATTACTTTTGAAGTCATTGGAAGATTTAAGAGATCTTTATCGGTTACAAAAAGTGGACTTTTAATTTTTAAGCTCAAAGAGGCGTTTGCAAGATCTTCTATTTTACCTGCTCCAAACCAAATAGTAGTGGGATAATTCCAATTCATATTATTTATAAAGAATATATTTATTTGATTAATTAATCACTTAAAAATTAATTATTTATTAAATCTAAATATAATGCAGCAGACCAAGAAAAATTATTAGCTCCATAAGGAGTTCCTGATTTACAACTGTAGTATTCATGAAAATCTTTTTCATGTATTAAATCCAAAGTGTGTAATTTTATTTTATTGGCAAATTCAGGATCTTTTTCTAATAATCCTTTGTATAAGATCCAATTACAATTAATCCAAACAGGTCCTCTCCAATATCTTATCTCCTCAAAATATTTGCTATCAGGCTTTATTGACGAAAAGAAATATTTTTCATTCGAATTATACTTTTTTAAACTTTGAATTATCGAATTATTAATTTCTTTATTTTGAATATCTGCAAACAAAATAAAATAATTTGTAATAGAGGGGATTTCTAACGATTGATTATTTAAAATATCAAATGAGAAAAATGAATTATCACCTTTGTTATATAAACTAATTAATTTATTCTCTGTTTGTATTATTTTTTTTTGTATTGATGTGCAGTCAATATTATTATTTTTTGCAATATAGACTAGATCTTTGCAAGCTTTCAAAAATAAAGAATTAAAACCTATATCAGCGACATTAAACATTGAAATATCATAGAGTTTTTCAGGATTATATTTTTCATTTCTAAACTGATTTAAAAGAGTAATGTAACAATCATAGTCCCTTTTAAGTGGTCGTACATCACTACTTGAAACATCCAAATCTCTTCTTTTGTATTCAAGATTTTCCTCAATTAAAATTTTACTTAAAGGAAAATCCCATAAAGGTGAATTATCTGTACCACTTTCCCAAGGATGCAATATTGACACTAAACCAGTATCATTTGGGTCTCTATATTTATAAAACCATTCTAAATATTTTTTTGTTTTTTTTATTAAGTTCAAAATTCTTTCCATTTCACTCGAACTAAATTCATTCTTATCTAAAATTAATTTTAAAATACTTGAGACTATAGGAGGTTGAGTTATACCAGATGATGGAATTTTGTTACCACACTGCCAAGTATTGTGATTAGGAAAATAATTTTCATCCTTTTGATGAAATAAAATATGAGGAACCATACCATCTGACCATTGTCCTTCGAACAACTTTTCTAACTCAACTATTGCGTATTCTTTATTAAAATAAGAATAACCGAGTGCTATATATGCTGAGTCCCAATTCCATTGAGCTGGGTATAACTTATTATTTGTAGGCAGAGTATATCCCTCACGCCTATTATTTAATAAAATATTTTCAGCTTCTTTTTTTAACAAACTCATTAACCCTTAACACTCCCTGATGTTAATCCACTAACTAAATATTTTTCAAAATAAACAAAAATAAATAAAATTGGTAAAGTTACAACTACTGAACCAGCCATTAAATATTGTCTTGGCGTTTCAGCTCCTACATTTAAGAACTGTATTGCTCTTGATAATGTAAATGAGCTAGGACTGTCCAAAAACATTAGTGAAAATAAAAATTCATTCCAAGCAATCATAAATACATATAACGCTACAGAGGCAATTGCTGGTAAACTTAAAGGTAAAATGATTTTAACAATTATTCCAAACCAATTTTGTCCATCCATTATACCTGCTTCTTCAAGTTCTTTTGGTATACTTTTGAAATAACCTTGGAGCATATAAATTGCCACTGGCAGTGTTGTGGCCGTATAAATAATCAATAATCCAAATACAGAATTTCTTAAACCTAACTGACTAAAAACAGTGTAGAGAGGAATTACGAGCACTATCGCAGGAAACATATATATAATTAGAATAGATGTAGACAAAAAATGTTTTCCAAAAAAGTTCAATCTTGCAACGGCATAAGCTGCTGGAATCCCAAGTAATAAAGTAATTATAACCGTACCTACTGACACAATTGAACTGTTAAGCATGTACCTGCCAAAATTATATTCAGTAAAAACTACAATATAGGATTTGAATAAGGTTTTTATATCTTGTGTTAAATCAACACTGAAATCTAAAGGATTAATTAATAAAAGAGCTTGAGTTTTGAAACTTGTTACTAACATCAAGTAAAATGGGAATAAAATTACAAAAGAAAAAAAAATTATTCCAAATAAAGTTAAAAAATCAAAAAATATAATTTGTGCTGAAAAATCATAACTAAAATGTTTTTTGTTATAGCTAGATAGCTTATTAACAAAAAATAATAGGATCAAAAATGTACCTATATAATGCCAAATAGGCAAAGAACTATTATTAAAATAATCAATCAATACAAACACAGATGCTAATAAAATCACTTTAGATAATTTGTTTAACTTTTCGCTTAACAAAATTGAAATAATAGAAATTATAATTCCACTTAAAAAATAAAAATTGAAATTTAAAGTTTTAAGTTCAATTCCTTGTAATGTAGAAAGAATTTTCCAAATAGAAATTAGAGAAAATAAAAAAAATGAGGAAATTGTACTGAAAGTGATAATTGATTTAACTCTCATTGGCTCTCTTTCCTATAAGTTTAAAATAAATTAACATGAAAAATAAAAGCAACATTACAATCACCATCGATACAGCTGATCCCATCCCAATATTTCCTATCGAAAATCCCTGTTCATAAACATTAATTGGAAGTGTTCTAGTGCCTGATGCACCACCTGTTAAAAGAAAAATATCTTCAAACTTATTAAAATTCCAAATAAATCTAATCATAAATAAAATAGAAATAACTGCTGTAATCTGTGGCAATGTTATATTTATAAATTTACTGTAAGGCCCAGCTCCATCAATATCTGCTGCCTCATAAAGTTCTTTAGGAACTGCTTGAAGTCTTGCTAATATAAAAAGAAACGCTAAAGGAAAATATCTCCAGATTTCAAAGATAATAACAGTTGTTAGAGCTAATCTTAATTTAAATTCAAAACCGAAAACAAAAATTGATAAATATTTTTGACCTAACAAATTTATTGGCTTATCTATAATATTATAATTCAGTAGCAGGTTGTTTAAAGTACCACTATTAGGATCTAATAAAAGTTCCCATGTAAAAGCTAAGGCCACAACAGGAGCTACGTAGGGAAAAAGTAATGTGCTTCGTACAAAGCTTCGACCTCTAAACTTTTGATTTACCATTTGGGCTGACAAAATTCCAAAAACAATTGCACCCACTGTTCCAAAAAAAGTATAATAAAATGTTGTTAATAATAAATCTTTAAATTCATAGTTTGTGATTACTTTTTTAAAATTTGATAAAGTAAAATCACTTGTTAGAAGAATATTATCTGCTTTTCCTTTTAAATTAGGTTTATTTAATTTAAATTGTTTTTTATCAATTTTTTCACCATTTTTTGTCTCAAAAAAAATTACAAATTGCTCTCTGTATTTTTTTGACCAGTCGCCGAAATCACACTGAACTTTATTTGATGCGAACTTACATCTCTCATCTAAATCAATTGATTTAACATTGCTTGGGAATTTATCCTGAAATTTAACATCTCTAATGTCTTGAATTAATGAGCTATTTCTTAATTTATAGATAATCTTAATTTTTGAATCTTCGTTTTTAATAGATTTAACTATTTTTTTGGCTCGTGGCTCTGGAATTCTTATATCTTTTAATTGAACTTCTTTAAAACTAATCCAAACGTTTGAAAATATTGGAAATAATACTATTGCAAATACAATTAGAACTGCTGGCAAAGTTAAAGCATAGGCAGTCCTTTTTTCTATTTTTGAAAGTGAATTACTCATAAAAAAAGCGGATAATTAATATTATCCGCTTTTTTAAAAAATTAAAATTAATTGAACTGTTTTAGTGCTTTGTTAATCATATCAACTGCTTCATCAACATCAATTTGATCATCAATATACAATCTTGTGATACGGTTTAAGAATTGAGAATTGATTATTTTAGATGCTTTTGAAAGTTCACCTTCTTTAACTCCCCATCTACTCGCTGTATCTAAACCAGCAACAATATTATTGATAACATCTGCTGAGTACAAATCTGTCAAAGCAGCTTTTCTATCAACACCAACTGGTAATTTACTCCAAGCTTTAGTGAAAGCCTCAGGATCAGTTGAGTTACCTCTTCTTACAGGAAACTTACCTTCTGGTGCAATTGATAATGTACTCGTATAACCTTCATCCATTGAATACATTATAAATTGTTTTGCTTCATCAGTGTCAGCATCTGCTGTTATTCCAAAGTATCTAATATCTGCCCAAGCAGCACCACTTTTATTACCTGGTCCACTAAAATTAGTTATAAAACCAGTTCTAGATGCAAGTTCAGATGATGTTGGGTCATCATTAATTGTTGGTGGTGCTGAATCTCTTAAGCCAGCAAGTTCATCCATAATAAATGGAGACCAAATAATCATTGGAGTTTTTCCAGCAAAGTAAAGTTCTCTTGACTGTTTCCAGTACAATTCACCTTCAGGACTTGCTTTAGCGATTGTTTTATAAAACTCTAAAGCTCTTTTTAATTTCCAGCCTTGATTACCTTTTTTTACTATATTCACTCCGTTAGCCAATAAAACATGCTCTAAAACTTGACTCATAAAGTTTTCATCTGTTTTAGTTGCAGCAACAAAACCAAACATATCGTCAGACGATAATGCCTCTACTGCTTTAATAATGTTTTCATAACTTGTTGGTGGTTCTAAACCAGCTTTTTTAAATAAATCTTTTCTATAAACGATCATTTGTGTCCAACCATCTACAGGAACAGCGGCTATCTTAGTTCCTTTTTTAGCCATGTTCAAAGCACCTGGTGCAAATGTTTTCTTGCCTAACTCTTTAACTACATCATTGTTAGCATCAACATCTAAAATTCCTGCTTCAGCCCATGGCAAAACATATTGCAGTGTATGATAAATTACATCAGGTAAATCACCTGCTGCAGCTGCAGCTGTTGCTCTTTTACCTAATTCTTTTTCATCGATTGGAATAACCTCAACTGCAATACCAGTTTTTGCTTCGAATGCTTTAGCCATATCTTCTTGCTTAGCCATTCTTGCTGGTTGAGTTTCAGTTGTCCAAAACTTAATATCTGCAAAAGCAACATTGTTTACAAAAAATGCTACAGCAGATAATAGTATTAAAGTTTTTTTAAACATAATTACCTCTTGTTAATTAATTTTTTTAAACCTTAATATTTTTTAGAAAAAATTTCTTATGCAATAGTGTCATCCCTGTTATGAGGTAATTTCAAAAACTATAAAAAAAACCTTTATTTAAAGGCTAAATTATTGCTGTCGAATAAATGACATTTGCTTAGATCGAATCCTAAACTAAGACTATCTCCAACGTTGACTTTGCTAGCACCATCAGTTTGGACTACTAATGGCTCTCCCTCTTTTTCTAGATATAAAAAAGTAGATGAACCTAATTTTTCAATCACAAATACCTTACTCTCCCAACATTTTTCACCACTATTTATTAAGATATGCTCAGGTCTGATACCAATCTTTACATTATCTCCAGGTGAAACTTTATCTGAAGTTTTTGTAACGATAATTTTTCCTTGTCCTGAAATTTCAACTTCTGTTCCAGAATTATTAGAGCTTATAACTTTAGAATTAATAAAGTTCATCTTTGGTGAACCAATAAAACCCCCAACGAATAAATTTTCAGGCTCATTGTATAATTTTAAAGGTGATCCTTTTTGAGAAACAATACCTTGATCCAATACAACTATATCATCTGCAAGTGTCATTGCTTCAGTTTGATCGTGTGTAACATAAATCATTGTTGCATTTAATTGATCATGCAATTTAGCAAGTTCGACTCTCATCTGAACTCTTAAAGCCGCATCTAAGTTAGACAATGGTTCATCAAATAAAAATACTTTTGGTTTTCTTGTAATGGCTCTACCAATTGCAACTCTTTGTCTTTGTCCTCCTGACAATTGTTTTGGTTTTCTCTCTAAGTATTCTTCAATTTGAAGAATTTTAGCAGCCTCCATAACTCTCTCGGTAATCTCCTCTTTAGATTTTTTTTCAATCTTTAAACCAAAAGCCATGTTGTCAAAAACTGTCATATGTGGATACAATGCATAAGATTGAAAGACCATTGCTATATTTCTTTCTTTTGGTGGAAGATCATTTACAACTTGTCCGTCTATTGAAATTGTTCCTGAGTTGATCTCCTCTAAACCAGCTATCATTCTTAACATTGTTGATTTACCACATCCGCTTGGTCCAACTAATACAGTGAAAGATTCACTTTTAATATCTAGAGATACATCTTTAATGACATGTGTAGATCCAAAAGATTTATTTATGTTCGAAATATTTATCTCTGCCATCTTAAATTAATATTTATATTGTATTTTGAGTTTATATTTGATTATATTTATTTAGCATATTTATAAACTGGAGAAAACACAATGAGCAAAATTGCAATTATTGGAGCAGGACCTTGCGGTCTATCAATGTTAAGAGCATTTGAACACTTAGAAAATAAAGGTGAAAAAATTCCCGAAATAGTTTGTTTTGAAAAACAGGAAGATTGGGGAGGTTTGTGGAATTATAATTGGAGAACAGGTAGTGACCAATATGGAGACCCAGTTCATAATAGTATGTATAGATATCTGTGGTCAAATGGCCCTAAAGAATGTTTAGAGTTTGCAGATTATTCTTTTGATGAACATTTTGGACAACCAATTCCTTCTTTTCCGCCAAGAGAAGTTTTGCAAGATTATATTCTTGGAAGAGTAAGCAAAGGCAAAATTAAAAATAAAATAAAACTAAACACAAGAGTTACAAATGTAACTTTCAGCAATGAAAAATTTGAAATAACCTATCAAGACAAAGTTAAAGATGAAATTTCAAAAGATACATTTGATTATTTAGTTGTTTCTACTGGTCATTTCTCAGTTCCTTTTATTCCTGAATATAAAGGAATGAATTCTTTTCCAGGAAGAATAATGCACTCACATGATTTTAGAGATGCCGAGGAATTTAGAGGAAAAGATGTGATTGTTTTAGGAAGTAGTTATTCAGCTGAAGATGTTGCTCTACAGTGTAATAAATATGGGGCTAAAAGTGTAACTATTGGATATCGAAATGCACCTATGGGATTTAAATGGCCTAAAGGTATGAAAGAAGTTCATTATCTGGATAGATTGGAAGGAAAAAAAGCAATTTTTAAAGATGGTACTGAACAAGATGCAGATGCAATAATCTTGTGCACAGGTTACTTGCATCACTTTCCATTTTTAGATGAAAGCATAAAGTTAAAAACACATAACAGATTATATCCGCCAAAATTGTATAAAGGAGTTGTTTGGCAAGATAATCACAAACTTTTATATCTTGGTATGCAAGACCAATTCCATACTTTTAATATGTTTGATTGCCAAGCTTGGTTTGCAAGAGATGTGATCATGGGAAAAATTAAAATGCCAAGTGCTGATGAAATCAATAAAGATATCAATAAATGGGTTGCTATGGAGGAAAAATTAGAAAACCCAGATCAAATGATTGATTTTCAAACTGAGTACACAAAAGAACTTCATGATATGTCTGATTATCCAAAAATAGATTTTGAATTAATCAGAAAACATTTCAAAGAATGGGAACATCATAAAGTAGAAGATATCTTAACTTACAGAAACAAATCGTTTTCATCGCCTGTTACAGGTTCTGTTGCACCTATACACCATACTCCATGGGAAACTGCGATGGACGACTCGATGAAGACTTTTTTAAATAAATAATTAATAGTTAAGTTTTAATTTTTTATTTTTTGTGATTGCACTTAATAGTGCATGCATAAGTGGTATTTTATTTTTATTAATTTTTTTCAATATGTAGGGTGCAATCTCTTTAGCTAGATCTGCGCCCTCTACTGTGTCATTTTTCATAAATTTATTTTTTGCAAATTTAAAAGTAAAACCTTCTCCTAAATATTCACCCATTTTGCTGTTTCTTCCCCCAACTGCACTAACATATAAGTCACCCACTCCAGCTAACCCATGAACTGTTTCTTTTTTACCTCTGAAATATTTTATTAAATATTCCATTTCATCCAATGATTTTCTAAATAAAGCTGAAGCAGTATTTTCACCTTCACCCGATCCAATAATCATTGAATATATGTTTTTAATTGCAGATGAAAATTCAATGCCTTTTACATCACTTGAATATTCTGTTTTGTAATATTTAGTTGAGATTAATTTTCCTATATTTTTTGCAATATTAATATTCTTGTTTGCTATCACGGTATAACTTTTGATTTTTTTTGCTAACTCTTTTGCCAAACAAGGTCCTTTTAAAACTGAAATATTTAAATTTTGATTTCCTTTGTTTAGCTGCTCAGACATAGTAATAATTTTTTTATTATTTCGATCATATTTAAGACCTTTGGTCAAAACGAGAATAGAAACTTTTCTTTTTATATTTTTTAAATGCTGTCTAACCATTTCAATTCCAATAGAACTTACTCCAACAATAACTAAGTCCCATTTTTCATTAAGTAATTCTGATGAAAATTTTTTGATAGAAACTTTTTTTGATAATTTAAGTTTTAATGCTGGATGAAATTTTTTTTTTGTTATTAATTTATTTAAGAGATCTTTGCTGTAAGGCTCGGTTAAAGTTACTTTATGATTGTTGTCAGCAAGGGGAAAAGTAAATGCAGCACCCATTGCGCCCGCTCCTATTATTAAAACTTTTTTCATAAGAATTGTTACGCTAAAGTTTTTTTAATTGCTAGTTTCCACCCCGCTAAAAGTTCGTTTCTTAATGTTTTTTTAATATTTGGAGAGAAAACACGATCTTTTTTCCACATATTTTTGATTTGATTTAAAGATTTATATTCTCCTATTTGAAGTCCAGCTAACAAAGCTACACCCAAAGCAGTTGTCTCTAATATTTTTGGTCTAACTACTTTTAAATTAATAATGTCAGCTAAAAATTGTGTGAACCAATTATTTGCAACCATTCCACCATCTACCTTAACTATTCTTGGTTTCAAACCATCCTTGTTCATTGAATCAAACAAATCAAAACTTTGATAACCAACAGATTCTACGGTTGCTCTTACTATACTTTTCCAATCACTGTCTCTTGTTAGTCCTGTGATTACTCCTCTTGCATCTGGTCTCCAATAAGGTGCTCCCATTCCGCTAAAAGCTGGTACAACAAAAACACCATCATTAATTTTAGATGATTTTGAAATTTTTTCAGTTTCAGGTGCTTTTTTGATCAATTTTACTTTATCTCTTAGCCATTGTACTCCTGCGCCAGCTATAAAAATTGAACCTTCTAAGGCGTAAGTATTTTTATTATTCAATCGATAGCAAATAGTAGTCAGTAATTTGTTTTTCGAATTAATTTTTTTTGGACCAGTATTCATAATAACAAATGCACCAGTACCATATGTACTTTTTATAGATCCTTTTTCAAAACAAGTTTGTCCAAATGCTGCAGCCTGCTGATCACCAAGAACTGCGGAAATTGAAATTTCGACCCCTGTAATTTTTTTATCTGTTTTTCCAAAATTATCTGCTGAGTTTTTGACTTCTGGTAAAATCTTAAGTGGAATATTTAGTTTTTTTAAAATTTCTTTGTCCCATTTATTGTTATTAATATTATACAGCATTGTTCGGCTTGCATTAGATGCTTCAGTTAAATGCTGCTTACCTTTTGTTAATTTCCAAATTAAAAATGTATCTACAGTCCCAAACAATAAATCATTTGAATTAAGAAGTTTTTTTGAAATTTTAACATTATCTAAAATCCATTTAATTTTTGTTGCTGAAAAATATGGATCTATAAATAATCCAGTTTTATTTCTAAATAGATTTTCATAATTTTTTTTCTTAAGCAATTTACAGTAATCTTGGGTTCTTCTATCTTGCCATACAATTGCATTATAAATTGGCTTTCCTGTTTTTTTATTCCATAGAATTGTTGTTTCCCTTTGATTTGTAATTCCAATTGTAAGTATGTGACCTTTTAATTTTTTGGCTTTATTTATTACTTGTTTTAAAGCTTTAAGTGTTGTGGACCAGATCTCATTTGGATTATGTTCTACCCATCCATTTTTTGGAAAATATTGTTTAAACTCATATTGTGAAACAAAAACAATATTACCTTTTGTGTCAAATAAAATTACTCTTGAAGATGTTGTTCCTTGATCAATAGAAATAATAAATTTTTTCAATGGACTAAGCTATGCCTAAGTGTTTTTTTCTTTTCTCAACCCAAGTTCTGATTAAATTATCAAAAATCAATCCTATGAAAGCAACACAGATACCTAGAGTTAATCCTATTCCAGCTCCATTTTTATCTGACAATGCCTTTAAAATGTACTGGCCTAGATCTTCTGTTCCAATAAAGGCTCCAATAATGACCATAAATAAAGCAAATACGATTGTTTGATTTATTCCAAGCATCATATGTGGGAAAGCTAATGGAAATTCAATCTTAGTTAATCTTTGAAATTTATTAACACCAGACATAGTTGCTGCCTCATGCAAACCAGCAGGTACACTTCTTAACCCTTCAATAGTATATCTGGTTGCTGGAATTGTTGCGTAAACAATTACTGCAATTAAAACTGAAGTATCTGTAATTCCAAATAGCATCATTACTGGAATTAAGTATACAAACGATGGGAATGTTTGAAAAATATCACAAACCCCTAACATAAATGCTGCAGACTTTTTGTTTTGAAAACATAAAGTTCCAACTGTAAAGCCTATTAAACAAGAAACAACTACTCCAAAAGTTGCCATGTACAATGTAACCAATGCTCTATCCCACCATGGACTTAATGCTATAAATAAAGTTAAAGCGGCAACAACTAACGCTGATCTAATTCCTCCAATTAAATAACCAGCACCTACAGCTAACACTAAAGTAGCAACAGCTGGCATTCTTAGATACATAGCTCTCATTGGTTGAAGCACTTCTGTAATTAACCATGTATTAAATGCTTTTATATAAACAAAAAATGTATCAAAAATCCAATCTACACCTTTGTTCCAAAAATCAGCTGTTGAAAATCCTTTGTTATGTGGAACTTCAAATAAATAATTAAATGTATCTTTAAAAATAAATGTTCCGATATATGCAAGAATAGCTCCAACAAATACTGATCCACCAAAAAATATAATATTTTTATTTCTTTGGAAGAAAGTAAGATTGCCGAAATAATCTTGTTGTTGATTTGCCCACGCTAATGACATTTTATCTAATAGAATTGCAATCAAACTAATACATAAACCTGCTTCAAGAGCTAACCCGATGTTAAGTTGATTTAAAGCAAGCAATAGATTAAATCCTAATCCTTTAGCACCAATAAACGCAGAGATCACTGCCATAGAAAAACAAACCATAATAACTTGGTTAACACCAATTAAAATATCTCTTCTTGCGGTTGGGATAAGAACTTTGGTCATTAACTGCCAGTTTGTGCAACCACTCATTCTTCCTGCTTCAATGACTTCTGGAGGAACTGCTCGTAGTCCAAGTATGGTTAATAAAATCATTGGAGGAACTGCTACTACCATTGTAATTATTACAGCTGCATGATCACCAACACCAAATAAAACAAGCGCAGGAACTAATACTGCATATTGAGGCATGGTTTGCATCACTAAAAGAATTGGATACAAAGCATTTTCTACTCTTTTGCTTTTGTAAGCAGCAATACCTAAACTGATACCGAATGCAAATGACAGAGGAACAGCCACTAATATAAAAGAAAGTGTTTGCATTGAAGGTTTCCACTGACCAAAGATTGAAATATAGACCATTGTTAAACCTGCAAATAAAGCAAGTCCTATACCACTCAGTTTATATGCAAGTATTGTTGCTCCTGCTGCAACGATAGTCCAAGGTAAACCTGGTAATTCTAACCAAGGATAAGCATCAATAAAATCCCAGCTAGTGAATGCAACTATAGTTTCTAACCCTCCAAGCAAAATTTCTCTAATTAACTCAATCAAAAACGTCATAAAAGATGTTAAATTTCTACTAATCTCTAATAACAGTGGTCTCGTTTTAAACTCTTGAGTATCTTCATTCCAAAACTCCATTGGCATCCACTCATTCATTAAGAAAAATAACGTGTCGTTTATCCAAATAGGCAACCATCCAAGTAAAGGCGGTAATCTCCAAAACACATCAAACGCATAATATCTGACTTCTTTACCTAGAAAAAAATAAACACTTTGGTTAGGATCTTTTACAAATTCTGCTTGGCCTCTTATAAATTTATAAGTTTCAGGAACATCTATTGCAAAACATAGAGCAAAAAATACAACCAGCAAAAATATCCATTGAAACAACTTTGGGTATTTTTTTAAATATTCCATGGTCTAGCTATTATTTTTTCTTCCTCCAAAAACTGTATCAATAATTGTTGAAGGTTTTATTGAACCAATAATATTGTTATTGGAGTCCACCACTCCTACAATTTTTTCTTGGGTAAGAATTTTTTCTGCAACATTTTCGATAATGTCATCTTTTGAAACTTTTATATCTCCTAAATTATCTTTATTTGAACTATCCATTACATCTTCAATGACTAAAACTTTTTCTCTCGGAACTTCTTCAGTAAATTTTCTTACATATTCTGTAGCTGGATTTAAAACAATATTGGCAGGTGTATCTAGCTGTTCTATAATACCATCTTTCATGATCGCAATTCGATCCGCTAATTTTAAAGCCTCGTCAAAATCATGAGTAATAAACATAATTGTTTTTTGTAATTTTTCTTGCAATCTTAAAAACTCGTCTTGCATTTCTTTTCTTATTAATGGGTCTAATGCTGAAAAAGGTTCATCTAAAAACCAAATATCAGGTTCTACTGCTAAAGACCGAGCAATCCCAACTCTTTGTTGTTGACCTCCTGAAAGTTCTCTTGGAAAATAATTTTCTCTTCCATCAAGTCCAACTAGTTTAACCATTTCCATTGCTCTACTAATACTGTCTTCAGTCTTAATACCCTTTATCTGAAGCGGGAAAGCAATATTTTCTACAACCGTTTTGTGAGGCAACAAGGCAAAGCTTTGGAAAACCATTCCCATTTTGTTTCTTCTAAGCTCAATTAATTCTTTATTATTCAATTGAAGTAGATCTTGACCTTCTATAAAAATTTTTCCACCAGTTGCGTCTGTCAATCTTGAAATACATCTTAGTAATGTTGATTTACCTGAACCAGATAAACCCATTACTACTAGCATTTCTCCTTTTACAACTTCAAACGAAGCGTTGTTAACTCCAACTATGCAGCCGTTTTCTTGAAATGTTTTTGCATCTACATTACCGTTAGACTCTTCAAGCATTTTTTTGGCATTCTCACCAAAAATTTTATAAACTGACTCACACTTAATAACGGTCTCAGACATAAATCTTCTTAAAGTTATATGAAATTCAATAAAATTTAAATGTTAATTATTGTAACCTTTCATCATTAAAAATTCTTAATATAGTAAACTCTAGTATCAATACCTGTACTTAAAAAACTCAAAGCTTCTCCACTAACAGTAATAGTTTCATCTACCCCAACATTGTTTCCACTTACTGTAAAACCTGCATAACACTTACCTTTTTCTTGATCCCATTTAACAAAAGTTTCATCAATTTTATTTCCGTTGATTGTGTAAATCTCGTGTGCTCTAAAATTTAAAAAATTAGCACCCATAATTGCTCGTTGTGGAATTAATTTCGTAGCTTTACATACTTGCTCATATACCTCATCAGTTAATCTATAGTGGTCAGTTCCATCAAAGGATACCAGTATTCCTGAAGGTAATTTAGATATTAATTCACTTAGTTTTCTTTCTTCAGCAATTCTTTGTTCTTCCAATTTCATTTTTTCTACAAGCTCGTCTCCCCCTCCAAATATTCCATTTAAAACAGCAAAAAAAGCTATCACTATTGCTGTAACAATAACTAAACCAATAAATTGCTTTGTTGAGTTTGAATTGTCTTCAGTTTTATTTAAACTATTTTCTTTTGACATTACTCTTGTAACTTTCCGTTTACCCAAGTGCCTGATTTTTGTTTTCCATCTGCCCAAGTAAATGTTCCTTGTCCATTCATAAAACCTTTGGACCATTCACCTTCATAAGTAGATCCATCTGGAAAAGTTAAAACTCCTTTTCCGCTCCATTGGCTATTTTTAAATTCACCTTTGTAAATATATCCGTTTGGCCATGTCTCAACTCCTTGACCTTCTTTTTTTGTTGCAACCCACTCACCTTCATAAGTTGTCTTATCGGTATAAATCCATTTACCAAAACCATTTTCACAGTTCCCTTCTTTACATCCTGTGCTTCGAGCTAATGCAGATGAGTTAATTAAAGAAATTAAAAATATGAAAATTAGAAATTTTTTCATTTTGTCACTTTACACAAATTAGAATAAAAAAAAATCCCCCCCAAACAAGTTGGGGGAGATTTTAATTTTTTTAACTTTTACCCTTATTTAGTAAAAGGTTTCCAAACTGACTCGTTGTCAGCTAACCATTTTTTAGCTGCATCTTCGTGAGTCATTTTATCAACATCAACTAAAGCTGCCATTGCACCAATATGACTTGTTGAGAATGACATCTTTTTAAATGCTGCTGCTGCATCTGGGTGAGTTTTTGGGAAATCCTCATGAACAGCTTTTTTCAAGTATCCATCAGGAGAACCACATTTACCATCACCACCATCTTCTGGTCTGCAACCTGCTGTGTATGGAGGGAAGTCAATAAATGTAAAACCAGCACCATCTGTAAAGTTTGGTGTCCAGTTAAAGATTATAGTTCCTCTTCCTTCTTTTTCAGCCGCTGCTAATTCAGCCCAAAGTGCATCTGCACCTCCAGCAAATTTAACCCACCAAAGATCACCTAAGCCTAAAGCTTCAACTCTTTGAGGAATTAAATCACCATGCCAACTTTGAGGTCCTTCCAACATTCTTCCTTTTCCATCTGGAGAGTCAGGTGTTGTAAAGTTTTTAGCACAGTCTGGATTTTTTAAAGCTGTCCAATCTGGTAAACCTGGGCACAAACCTTTTTCAACAACCCAGTTCGGGTAACCCATATCTTCAAGAGTTCTTGCCTCATGATCACCCCAGTCAAGTAAACCACCTTTGTCTAAAGCAGTAGTAAATGACTTACCGAATGCAGACTCCCATACTTCGTGAGAAATAGTTACGTCTCCAATTCTGATTGATTCATAAACCGCTTGTGAGTCAGCGTTTACATATTTTACGTTGTTACCCATGCTTTCAAAAATTCCACCAATAACGTAAGCCATTACAATTTGAGATGACCAGTTATGAGTTGGGATTACGATGGGCTTTTTGCTATCAGCGTTAGAAATTCCTGAGAAACTTACTACAGAAATAACTAGAGCAGATAATAATGACATTATTTTTTTCATTTTTTTCCCCTCTATTAATATTAATAACAACACTCTATGTTAAAACGAATAGCTAGGTAAAGAATTATTAGTTCTAAAAAATATATATATTTTTAATCAATAAAAATGATGATAAAAAATATATCAATATTAAAAAATTTTAAAAATGTTTGGAACAAGTAAAGACATTAAAAATCCTGGACTAAATATTTTACCACCTGGGGTTGAACGACATATTGTAAATGGCGGCGCTCTTACTGCTTTTCAAATTTTTCCAGATGATGAATTAGAAATAATCAACGATGAAGGAAATCAAATTTGTGAAATAATTTGTTTTAATAAAGATGGAAAGTCAGAATTAGGAATTTTAAATTTAAAAGAAAACAGTCAAAAAAATTTTATAAGAGACATTTTAAATAGAAAAGATGAAACAATCTTAGCAACAAATTATCAATTAAAAAAAAGAAACTTAAATATAAAAGAGTCTAAATCATCAATAGTTTTTGATCTTGATACAAAAGCTGAAGAAAAGATTAAACTTAAATCAAAAGATAAATGTTATGCAATCTTTGCTGCACCTGGCGAAGATATGGATGTTACCAAACAAAATCCACCGACAGATTTAACTATATTTATTAAAAGAGCAAAAATTACAAATGATAAAGAGCTAAGCGTTATACCTGATCCAGTTTTTGAACCACTTTATGAAGAAAACATAGATAAAGAAACCTCAATATCTTACCAAGTTAAAGAAGGAGATTACATTCAAGTCATAAGTCCAACTGGGAGACAATGTTCAGACTTTGTAGCATTTGATACAAAAAAATTAGAAAAAGGAATTGAAAAAGGATTGGATTGGCAAACTACTAGAACTTTTATGGGAAACACTTTTCCTGGTCCTGGATTACATTCAAAATTTTATGATACTGATCACGAACCCTTAGTAGAGGTAATAAGAGATACAGTTGGTAAACATGATACTTTTAATCTTGCATGTACTTCAAAATATTATGAAGATGCTGGTTACTTTGGTCATCCTAATTGCTCAGATAATTTAACTGAGAGTATGTCTAAATATGGAGTGCAAAAACAAAAAGGATGGCATGCAATTAATTTATTTTTTAATACATCAGCTGCTGGATTAAATTCAGTAATATCTGATGAATCTTATTCTAGACCTGGTGATTATGTAATGTTTAGAGCATTAAAAGATTTAACAATTGGGACTACAGCTTGTCCTAGCGATATTGATGCTTGTAATTCATGGAATCCTACTGAAATTTTTGTTAGAACTTATGACAAAAATAAAGAATTTAGAAAGTCATTTGCTTTTCGAATGAAAACAGATTCAGAAAAAAAATTAACAAGAAATTCAGGTTTCCACGAACGCACATCTCAACTTACTAGAAATTTTGTTGATGCAAGAGGTTTTTGGCTTCCAAATGATTATACGAAACACGGAATAGTAAATGAATATAATGCCTGTAGAAACGATGCTGTATTAATTGATTTATCTTCACTTAGAAAATTTGAAATAATAGGTCCAGATGCTGAGGAATTATTAAACTACACACTTACAAGAAACATCAAAAAATTATCAGTTGGCCAAGTTGTATATTCTGCAATGTGTTATGAAAATGGAATGATGTTTGATGATGGAACATTATTAAGATTAAGCGAAACAGGATTTAGATGGATATGTGGTGATGAGTATGCTGGAGAATGGTTAAAAGAAATAGCGAAGAAAAGAAATTTTAATGCAAATGTTAAAAATTCAACAGACCAAATCAGTAATGTTTCTATACAAGGTCCAAAAAGTAGAGAAATTTTAAAAAAGATAATTTTTACACCGCCTACCCAACCATCTATTGATGAGCTTGGTTGGTTTAGATTTACAATTTGTAGAATAGAAGAATTACAAGGTATTCCACTAGTTGTTTCTAGAACTGGTTATACAGGTGAGCTTGGTTATGAGGTATGGTGTCATCCAAACCACGCTCCTGAAGTTTGGGATAAATTAATGGAAGCAGGAAAAGATGACGGTTTAATTCCTGCTGGTTTTGCTGCTCTTGATAAACTTAGAATAGAAGCTGGATTAATTTTATTTGGAAATGAATTTGATGGTCAACAAGATCCCTTTGAAGCAGGGATAGGTTTTGCGGTTCCTTTGAAAACTAAAGAAGAAGACTTCATTGGTAAAGAAGAATTAATTAAAAGAAAAAACAATCCTCAAAAAAAATTAGTTGGCTTAGAATTGATTGGAAAAGAAATTGCAGGTCATGGTGATTGTGTTCATATTGGTAGAGCTCAAGTGGGTGTTGTAACAAGTGGATGTCTATCATCAACTCTAAATAAAAATGTAGCTCTTTGTAGAATAGATGCTCAATATTCAGAAATTGGAACTGAAGTTGAAGTTGGAAAAATTGATGGTCACCAAAAAAGAATTAGTGCAAAAGTTGTTGGCTTCCCATTCTACGATCCAACTAAGTCTAGAGTAAGATCTTAAAAAAATGCCGAAAGAAAAAAAAACCCTACTAGATTTCTGGGAAGAACAAATGAAACAATCCCATACTTCTAGTAATTATTTTTTCAGAAAGTCACCTTCTCACTATCACATGATGTTATTAGTTATGTCAGCTTTTAAAGAAGGAACAAAACTATCTGTTGAAGAATTAAAAACAAAATTATTTAAAACATCTAGGCCTAAATCAGCTTTAATAATTACAGAGGCCTGTGAAAAAGGATTCTTTAAACTGGAAAAAACTTCAACTGATCAGCGAATTAAAAATATAGTCCCAAGCGAGTCATTTATAAAAGAATTTAATAACTATTTAGAAACACTAAAAAACATCAGTTATTAATTAATTTTTTGACTAATATAAAAAGTATCAAATTTATATATATAATTATTACTTCTATAAATAAGTATATTAATTAACATTATCAAAAAATAATGTTTTGATATGACGACATTACCTTCAAAAGCAAAAGTAGTGATAATCGGCGGTGGAATACACGGTTTAAGTACTGCATGGAAACTTTCAGAAACTTACAAAAATCCTGGCGACATAGTTGTATTAGAAAAAAAAGATACAGCTGCTGGTGCAAGTGGAATTGCATGTGGAGTTGTAAGAAATAATTATTTTCAGCCAGCAATGAGAGAATTAATGGCTCATTCAGTTTCAGTTTGGGAGAGTGATCCTAAAGCATTTAAATATAATCCAGTTGGATACTTACAAATATCTCCAGAAGTAATGCATGAAGATGTTGCAAGTATTTATGAACAACAAAAAGCAATTGGATATGAATCAGTTTTTATTGAAGGTGAAAAAGATTGCACAAATTACATGAAGGGAATTTTTGATGATTGGCAAGCTCAAGGTATTACTTCTGTACTTCATGAAAAAAAAGGTGGGTACGCTTTTAATAAAGATTCAATTAAAGCCCTAGAGAATAAATCTACATCTAATGGTGTCCAAGTCATGAAAGGTGTAAGAGTAACTGGTTTTAAAAAAGGAAGTAACAGTCAAGCAGTAACTGGTGTTGAAACCGACAAAGGAACTATTGAGTGTGAACAAGTAGTTGTTGGAGCAGGACCATGGGCAAGAGATTTTTGGAATATGTTAGAGTTACCAAAGACAGCTCACATAAAAGGTAAAGATGGTAAGATGCATGAAACTGATATGTGGACTTACTGGATGCTTCAAGAAGGAGTTATCGGTGTTGAGCCAGATTTCTTAAAAACAAATGATGGTAAACAACCACCTGTAGTTCACGTTGACTCGACAGCACCTTTATACTCTGACAAAACAAAAAAATTGTTAACAGATAAAATTTGGGGAATTTATTATAAACCTGATATTGAAGGCTTAGGTGTTCAAGGTGGAACTTCTCCTTACATTGTTAAAAAACATTTTGATCAAGTAAATGTTGATCCTTATGGAATTGAATCTCCAGAG
Organism: Candidatus Pelagibacter sp. HIMB1715; assembly: GCF_052047595.1. NCBI lineage: Bacteria > Pseudomonadati > Pseudomonadota > Alphaproteobacteria > Candidatus Pelagibacterales > Candidatus Pelagibacteraceae > Candidatus Pelagibacter > Candidatus Pelagibacter sp. HIMB1715. Next base: position 71,647 of record NZ_JBNAJY010000003.1, read on the forward strand.
TATCAAACAACAGACGCTTTTAGTGAAATGTGGTGTTCAGCACTTGCGCATTGCCAAAAAAGATTTGAAGGAAAATCAGACTTATACAGAAAAGGACCTTCAGGTGGTTTAGGATGTATGACACCTGACTCTTTTCCTATCTTCGATAGATTTTTTGAAAACGTTTACATGATTGCTGATGCTAATCACGGATATAAAATGATTGGTGTTGGTGAACTAGTTGCAAAAGAAATTCTTGGTACTGAAAGTGATTTATTGAAGCCGTTTAGATTCAACCGTTACGAGAAGGGTGAACTTCATCCTACTTCTAACAGTCCGTTCCCTTGGAGTTAAACTCTAAGCCTAGACACGAATAAAGTTTTCAGCTACGCTTGAATAATTAATAATTCATTGAGGGGTGAAAATGACGGATCTAGAAAAACATGTTAACCAGCCAGGTAGAGCTAAACTAGTAAAAAAAGTTCGAGAAAAAATTAACGAACTTGGAATAACTTATATTTATTATCAATTTATTTCTGTAACAGGAAGAGTCGTAGGTAAAGGTATACCTGCAGATCACTGGGAAAGAACAGCAGAAAAAGGATTTCAATTAGTTTACGGAGCAACAGCAAACTTATTTTTAGATCGTCATAATAACTACATTGGTTATGGTCCAGAGGCTATGGAGCTTGTTGGAATACCTGATCCAGAAACTTTTGTGCAATTACCTTGGGACAAAAGAGTTGGAAGAGTCTTTGTAACATGTTTTAGAAACAGAGAAGAAAGAGAAAATCCAGGTGGTCACTTAACTTCAGACTGCAGAGGAAATCTAAGAATTTTCATGGATGAATTTAAGAAAAAACATGGTCTAGAATTAAGAGTTGGTACTGAGCCTGAAATGATGTGGTTAACAAAAAATGAAGATGGCACCCCTACAGGTAAAGGTTTTTCTAAGCCATTCTGTTATCACATTGATCAATTTGAGTCGTTGAGACCTGTATTTATGAAGGTAATTGAATACGCAAAAGCAATGGGACTTGATATGATTCAAGGAGACCACGAAGATGCACCAGGTCAATTAGAATTAAACTGGACTTATGATAACGTCTTAAGAAACGCAGATAGATTATCAACATACAGACAAATTTGTGCTCAAGTTGCAAGGGAACATAACTTGATAGCTTGCTTTATGACTAAACCTTTTATGGGAGTTTCTGCAAGTGGATGTCATACAAATATGTCTTTATGGAAAGGTGGAAAAGTTAAAGTAAACAAACTTGGAAACAAAAATCTTCCAGGTGTTGAAGAAGTGTTTAGTTACGTTGAAGGTGGAACGAATACTTTTATGCCTGATACTAAAGACATGCAGTTACCAGGTAAAATTGGTTTACAATCAATTGCAGGTATTATGGAACACTTGCCAGCACTAACAGCATTAGGATCTTCTACAGTTAACTCTTATAGAAGATTATGGGATCAAGGTTTCTGGGCGCCAGTTTATGCTGACTGGGGATACCAAAATAGAACATGTGGATTAAGGGTTTCTGCACCAGGTAGATTTGAATACCGATCTGTAGACTCTATGCATAATCCATACTTATTAGGTGCAGCGTTACTAAAAGCATGTGATCATGGAATTAGTAAAAAATTAAAACCAGCTGCTCCTGAGTCTAGAAATATTTACGAAGCTCAAAAGGCTGGTAAAGATGTTAAGAAACTTCCATTAAGTCTTGGTGAAGCTTTGGCTAGACTTGCAGAGGATGAGGTAATTAAATCTGCAATGCCGGATGAAATGTATAAAGTTTTCCATTGGTACAAAAACGATGAGTGGGAAAGATTCTTGGGTGCTACAACTCAATGGGATCTGGATACTTATCTTGATTGCTTACCGTAGGTCATAAAATAATAGAAAGGGTATAAAAATATGTGTGGGATAGCAGGATTAATTCACAGAGGAAAATCCTCAAATGTTGGAAGCGAATTACAAGGAATGCTTCAGGCGTTAAAACATAGAGGCGAAGACTCAACTGGATATGCTTTGTATGGAGATACAGATGGCAAAAATTTCATCATGCGTTTTAAAGTTGGTGAGAACGTTGGAGAAGGAAGCTCATCGGTTATGGAAGATGTTTCTGTATACGATGAAAGAAAAAAAGTTGTAGATCAAACTCTAGCTGAAATGGGAGCTAAAGTTGTTAAAGAAGAAAGAACACTTCCCTACTCTTTAAGATATGAGATTGATTACAACACAAAAGATCTGTTAGATTTTTCTCAAAGAATAGAAAGTATTCCAGGTGTAGAAATTTTATCTATGGGTAAATCATTAGAAGTTATTAAAGATTTAGGTAATGCAAAAATGGTTTGTGACAGATATAGTCTAGATAAAGTTGTTGGAACTCATGCAATAGGTCATGCTAGAATGGCGACTGAGTCTGGTGTTGATATCAAATCTGCCCACCCTTTCTGGGGCTATCCTTTTAGTGACGTTTCTGTAGTTCACAATGGTCAATTAACGAACTATTGGAACAACAGAAGAGTGTTGGAAAATAAAGGAATGAGATTTATGTCTGAGTGTGACTCAGAATTAATCGCAGTTTATCTTGCAGAAAAAATGAGAGATGGTGCAACTTTAGAAGAAGGCATGAAAGAGAGTTTAACTGGTTTAGACGGTGTATTTACTTACTTTGTGGCTACAAAAGACTCTTTGGGAATGGCTAAAGACACTATGGCTGCAAAACCTTTAGTTTTATATGAGTCAGATGATTTAGTTGCAATGGGATCAGAGGAGATAGCTATTAGATCTGTGTTACCACAAGAAATAGATACATATGATCCATTTGATGGGGAGGTTAAAGTATGGCAAATTTAAAAACAGTATCAAAAAAATCTAAAGCCCAATCAATGGGTATGCATACCGAAGTTCTAACAGGAAGAACTCAACAAAAATTCTTTAACCCAGATGAGGCAGAGAATTTTTATTACTTCGGTACTTATGACGTAGACTTTAATAAAAGAACTGATCTTGATGTTAAAGATATGACTGCTGCAGAGGCTAATAAAGAAATTGATAATTTAATGAGCCAAGGTTACGGAACAATTGTAATCAAAAACCCCCAAGGAAAACATAGTTTGGGTGTCGGTATCCTTAATAAATTAAACTTAATTTTTGAAGGAAGTTTGGGGTATTTTGGAATTGGTTCGTGTGATGGACCAATTGTTAGAATCAATGGAAGAGTTGGCTGGTCTTGTGCAGAAAACTTGATGGCTGGAAAAGTTGTAATTGAGAAAAACGCTGGCTCTTGTTTTGGTGCAGCTATCAGAGGTGGAGATTTGATCTGCAAAGGTAGCGTTGGTGCTAGAACTGGTATTGATATGAAAGGTGGGACTATCATTATTGGTGGTGACGCAGGTGCTTTCACTGGTTTTATGATGCAAAGAGGAAGAATAATAATTCTTGGAGATGTTGGAATTAACCTGGGCGACTCAATGTACGATGGGACAATATTTGTAGGAGGAGAAATTGGATCTTATGGTAGTGATGCTGTAGATGCTGAATTAACAGCAAGCGACCAAGATTGGCTAAAAAGAAAATTAAAAGTTGCTGAAATTGGTGAAAATTTTGACGTTAGTAAAATGAAAAAAATTGTAGCTGGTAAAAAACTTTGGAATTACGATAATTTAGAACCTACAGAGAAGAAGGGAGCAATTTAATGCCTAAGAAAAAAAGTAAAAAGAACGGTAAAGGAGTTGGTGGAAAAGCCGACGTTCATGTTCATGAAGAAGGTAAAAGAAATAAAAGTCTACTAGGACACAATGCTATTTTTACTCCTGAAGTAATAGACGACATTCACATCAAATCTCAATTAGGAAGATACAGAATGCGTGGAATGGCATTAATGAAAAAAATTCCAACATTCGATGATTTGGTATTTTTGCCTGGAACGCTTACAAGATTTGTAATCGAAGGTTACAGAGAAAAATGTGAAACTAAAACAGTAATTGGTCCAAGATGTGAAAACCCAATTGAATTAGATATACCTGTTTACATTACAGGGATGAGTTTTGGTGCACTTTCCTATGAAGCAAAAACTGCTTTAGCAAGAGGAGCTACTATGGCAGGAAGCGCTACTTGTTCAGGTGAAGGTGGAATGATACCAGATGAGAGAAGATATTCAGAGAAATGGTATTACCAGTGTATTCAATCAAGATATGGTTTTAATCCTCATCACGCTCAATTGGCTGATGGAATTGAAGTATTTATTGGACAAGGACAAAAAGTTGGTATGGGTGGACACTTAATGGGTCAAAAAGTAACCGACCAAGTTGCAGAAATGAGATCACTACCATCTGGTATTGACCAAAGATCACCTGCAAGACACCCTGACTGGTTAGGTCCAGATGATTTAGCTCTAAAAGTTGAAGAGTTAAGACAATTAACGAAAAATAAAGTTCCAATTCAGTTAAAACTTGGTGCATCTAAAGTTTATGATGATGTGCGTATGGCTGCAAAATGTGACCCAGACTCTATTTATTTAGATGGTATGGAAGGATCTACTGGAGCAGGACCACACATTGCTGCTGCAAATACGGGAATTCCAGGAATTGCTGCTATTAGAGAAGCGAGAAGAGCAATTGATGATGTGGGAAAAACTGGAAAAGTAACGTTAATCTACGCAGGTGGTGTAAGAGATGGTGCTGATATGGCTAAAGCTTTAGCTCTTGGAGCTGATGCAATTGCTATAGGTACTGGATCAATGATTGCACTTAACTGCAACAAAGATATTCCAGAAGCTGATTTCGAAAAAGAAATGGGTGTAAAAGCTGGAGAGTGTTATCACTGCCATACTGGAAGATGTCCAGTTGGTGTTGCTACTCAGGATCCAAAATTAAGAGCAAGATTAAATCCTGATGATGCAGCGTTGAGAGTATATAACTATCTACACTCAATGACTTTGGAAGCTCAATTATTAGCTAGAGCTTGTGGTAAGACGAATATTCATTCGTTAGAACCAGAAGATTTAGCGGCTTTAACTTCTGAAGCTTCTGCATTAGCGAAAGTTCCACTTGCAGGTACAAATTACACTGTTGGTGTTGATAACTATCATAAAATATAAGAGGTAACGATGGCTAAAAAGAAAACTAAAAAAACTAAATCGAAAGCTAAAGTTTCAAAAGTTAAGTTTGGAGTAAAAAAACAAACTGCTAGAGAAAAAATGATAGGCCAGTCGATTGGTTATAGATACGACGTCAACCTGTTGCCTGATTATAAAAAAATAACTCCATTCTTAAAAAAATATATTGAGGCAATGGGATGGGATGATTTAAATTGGTTGGAAGATGTACACATGGGTTACGAAGAAGGAAGACCTGCAGTGTTTTGCAGAAATGCAAATGGATGGGTAACAATTCCAAAATCAATTAAACTTCCTAACAATCAACAAGACAGAGATATGATTGCAAGAGAGCTTTTAGTTAAATTTCAAATGTCTCCAAAACATCCTCTTGTTGATTTGAAAAAAGCATATCTAAAATTTTAAATAACAATCAATAGTTGATTTCAATTCTAAAAACCTAGTGACCACACTAGGTTTTTAGTCTCTCTTTATATTTGTAACTAACCTAATTATTTTATAGGGTTTAGAATAACAAATATGGAGAGAGAAAATGACTGATCAGTTAGCTGCTCTTACTACCATATTTACAGAGTTCTACTACTGGGTAACAGTGGTGCTGATGTTCTTAATTCACGTTGGATTCTGTATGTATGAAGTTGGAGCTTCTCGATACAAACACCATCAACATACTCTTATGAAAAACACAATGCTGATACCTTTGGTAACAGTAACTTGGTTTTTATTTGGTTGGTGGATTTACTGGGCTTTTCCAACAGGACCTGGATTAGCACCTTCAATAATGAATGAGAGTACTGCTCTAATCACAGACGAGTCTGCGTTTAGTGCTACTTGGTATACAGCTACAAGTGAACTTATGGCTATCAATCTAGGAGATCACATTTCTGGTGTCTTCTGGGCTGCTTTCCTTCTGTTTTCTTGGACAGCTGCTTCTATCGTTTCAGGAGCAATCATTGAAAGAATTACAACTTTTGCATTTGGTATTCTAGCAATTGCAATCGGATCTGTATTTTGGACAATTGATGCTGCTTGGGGATGGCACTTTGATGGGTGGATGTTAAAACTTTTAGGATATCATGATGCATATGCATCAGGAGTAATTCACGCAATTGCAGGTGGATTTGCTTTAGGTGTTCTTGTGGTTTTAGGTCCAAGAATTGGAAAATTCTCATCAAGTGGTGAACCTAGAAACATAGGGCCTAGAAATCCTTGGTTAGTAACAGTTGGATTATTTTTAATTTATACTGGTTTCTGGGGATTTTATGCTGCATGTAACATTCCAATTTTCGACTTAGGTCCAGAATATGGAATGGAAGGTATATCTTATTGGACAGCTACAAACATTTACGTAACTCCTACTACACTTAGTGGTATTACCTTTAACTTCTTGATGTCATTATCAGGAGGATTACTGGCCGGATATTGGATTGCTAAAGGTGATCCTTTCTGGACATACTCTAGTGGACTAGCAGGTGTTATCTGTGCTTCAGCTGGAAATGACTTATATCATCCAATTCAATCAATGATCATTGGTATGATCGGTGTTGTGATTGCATACAAACTACATTACTGGGTTGAACGTAAGTTCAAAATCGATGATGCGGTTGGTGCAGTAGCAGTTCACGGTTATGCAGGATTTGTTGGTCTTGTAATTTGTGGTTTTGTTTTATGGGGATACCCTTCATCTGGTTACAGTGTAGGTGCTATGTGGGATGGAACTACTTATGCAACAATCAATCCTCTTGGACAGTTCATCGGAGCAATAATTATGTTTGTTGTTCTTGGACTAATACCAGGCTATGTCATAGCTAAAGTGCTTCACGGTATGGGTAAATTAAGAATCCCTCGAGAAGTAGAAATAGCTGGACTAGATTATGAAATGATGGAGGCTGCTAAAGAAGATGAGAAAGCAGTTTCATCTGCAACCAGGTAAAGGAGAAATATATGGCTACAGTAACAAACTGGATAGATCACCTTAACAAGCCAGCTGAAGAGGTAGTTGGGGCTGTTTACCCTGGTGCTGGATCTAGTGAAGGTATACTGGTAATCATTGCTATAATTTTATGGATTGGTTGGCACGTGTTAACTGCAAAATCTGAAAGTGATGAACTTTCAAGATTAGCAAAGAAGAGACATGGTGCTAATGATCATAAAAGCAATATTACCGATTGGTAATTAAAATAAAAATTTGGGCGCTGTTTTAATTAATAGCGCCCTTTTTAATCTAAATTTTTTATGACAGATGAAAATGAAGAATTAAGACCCTCAAAAATGAGAGGAGTTGCATTTCCTAAAGCTAAATACGGTGTAATTTTAGCAATAATAATTATCATAGTTGTAAATTTGATTTATTATAAAGAAACTATCTTATCTTTTTTTAAATAATTATGTTAAGTTAGTTAATGGCTAAAAACTTATTTAAAATTGCAAAACAAAAAAAAATTAAATATTTTTTAATTAGCTTTGTAGATCTTTTTGGAGTTTTAAGATCAAAACTTGTTCCAGCTCATGCAATCAAAGAAATGCAAACTGCAGGTGCGGGTTTTGCTGGTTTTGCAGCATGGCTAGATATGACGCCAGCAGACTCTGATATGTTTGGGATCCCTGATCCTGATAGCTTGATTCAATTGCCATGGAATAAAGAAGTTGGATGGTTAGCATCTGATTTATGGATGAACGGTAAACCAGTGGAAGCATCGCCAAGAGTAATGTTAAAAAATCAAATTAAAAAACTTAAAAAACAAAATTTAACAATGAAGTCAGGTGTTGAATGTGAATATTTTTTAATATCACCTGATGGAGAGTCAATTGCAGATCCAAGAGATACTCAATCAAAACCTTGTTATGATCAATCTGCATTGATGAGAAGATATGATTTAATTAAAGAAATTTGTGACTGTATGATTGAAATGGGATGGGGTCCTTATCAAAATGACCATGAGGACGCAAACGGACAGTTTGAAATGAATTGGGATTACTCTGATTGCTTAGAAACTGCAGACAGACATACCTTTTTTAAATACATGGTAAAAACAATTGCTGAAAAACATGGATTAAGAGCAACATTCATGCCTAAACCATTTAATAATTTAACAGGTAATGGGTGTCATGCTCATGTATCAGTTTGGCAAGGTAAGAAAAATAAGTTTCTAGATAAATCTGATAAACTTGGATTGAGTAAAATTGCATATAATTTCTTAGGTGGAGTAATTAAAAACGCATCTTCGTTGTCGGCATTTTTTAATCCAACAATTAATAGCTACAGAAGAATTAATGCACCACCTACAAAATCTGGAGCATCATGGTCACCAAGCAGTATTTCTTACACTGGAAATAACCGAACACATATGATTAGAATTCCTGATCCAGGAAGGTTTGAATTAAGGTTAATGGATGGATCTGCTAATCCATATTTATTACAAGCTAGTATTTTGGCTGCTGGCTTAGATGGTATCAAAAATAAAATCAATCCCGGCAATCCTTTACATTGCAATATGTACGAAGACTTTGCAAAATATCCTGACTTACCAAAATTACCAGATGAGTTAGATCAATCACTTTCTAAATTAAAAGATAATAAAAGTATGAATGAAGCTTTTGGATCAGATATTATTTCAAGTTATATAAAATTAAGAGATACAGAAATTAAAGAATTTAAATCAAAAGAAAGTTTTGATAAGGCTAAAGCAGTCACTAAATGGGAAAAAGATAACACATTAGATTGTTAGTTTATGAGTATTTTATCTAACGGTCATCAATGGAAATTGACTGAATTTGCTGATAATAAAAAATATTCATTTGATAGAGATCAAATCTTAAGCTCATTAAACTCAACAGATATAGATGATGCTTACAATTCTATCTCAAAATGGAAAGGATACTCCCCTACGCCCCTAGTTAAATTAAACAAATTATCTAAAGAATTAAATTTAAAAAATATTTTTTATAAAGACGAAAATAAAAGATTTAATTTAAAATCCTTCAAAGCCCTAGGAGGAGCTTATGCTGTTGAAAAAGTTACCAAAGGAAATAAAGAAATAGTCGTAGCGACTGCTACAGCTGGAAACCATGGTAGGTCTGTTGCTTGGGGTGCAAAAAGATTAGGTTTAAAATGTAAAATTTTTATAAGTGAATTTGTAAGTGATGCAAGAGGCAAAGCTATGGAAGCACTTGGTGCAGAAGTTATAAAAGTTAAAGGCAATTACGAAAATTCTTTGATTGAATGCATAAAACAATCTACAGAAAATAATTGGCAAATTGTTCAGGATGTTGCTTGGAAAGATTATATGCTAGTGCCTAAGTATACAATGGCTGGTTATTCAGTAATGATGAAGGAAATAGCTGAACAAATTAAAAATGAAAAAATTTCTCATATTATTCTACAAGCTGGTGTTGGTGGTATGGCTGGTGCAATGGTAGCTGGGATAGCGAGGTACCTAAATAATATTCCTACGATAATTGTCGTAGAACCAGATAGTGCAGCTTGCGTAATGGAAAGTATTAAAACTGGAAAAATTGAAAAAATTGATATTAAACGAGAAAGTTTAATGGGTGGGATGTCGTGTGGAGAAGTGTCACTTGTGCCATGGGAAATCTTAAAAAACTCAGTTAAACACTGTATAAGTTTACCTGACGATGATATTGCAAAAACTATGAAATTACTTGGAAATGCAAGCTTTAGTGAAGAGCGTATAATTGCAGGTGAAAATGCTGCACCAGGTGTAATTAGTTTAATTGCAAGCTGTGAAGATGAAACAATTAAGACAAAAATTGATCTTAATGAAAATTCTAATGTATTAATTTTTGGTTGCGAGGGTGATACCGATCAAGAAATGTATCAAAAATTAGTAAATCAAAAATAATTATAATGAAAAGCACTGGAATATTTTGGATTAGAGAAGATTTTAGAATTGATAATAATCCAGCTCTTTCCTTTGCAACTAATAATCATGAGAATGTGATTGCGTTATATATTTATAACAATAATGAATTTGACAACAAAAGAGAAGCTCAGAAATGGTGGTTATTTAAATCATTAGAGTCAATAAAAACAGAACTTTCAAAATTTAAAATCAATCTAGAAATTTTAAAAGGTGATGAGTTAGATATTTTTTCAAAGCTTAAAAAAAAAGATAATGTATGTATCTATTGGAATAAAATTTATGAACCAGATGTTATATCTAAAGGAAAAAAAATAAGAGATCTATTTATAAAAAACGAAATAGAATACAAATATTTTAAAGGAAATATTTTAAATGAATTTCAAGAAGTAACTAAAAATGATGGTACACCATTTAAAGTATTTACACCTTTCTGGAGAACTGCTGAACAAATTTATCTAAATCAACCTCCAAGTAAAAATTATACTGTAAAAAAGAAAACTAAAGACATCAATTTTTTTAAGAATTCTTTAGATCTCAAAAATATTTTACCAAATAAAAAATGGTATGAAAAATTTGATAAATATTGGAAAGTTTCAGAAAAAGATTCTCAAAAGATTCTAAAAGATTTATTAGAAAATAAAATTAAAGATTATGGAACTAATAGAGATATCCCTTCCATAAACGGTACTTCTAGGTTATCCCCATATTTAAAATTTGGTCAAATTCATGTGAATACAATTTGGAAAAAGTGTAGTGATCTAAAATCAAAAGGAATAGGATATAGAAAATATATAAACGAACTTGGTTGGCGAGAATTTTCTCATAGTCTAATTAATTATTTTCCTGAATTCTTAAAAGGTAACTTTCGAAAAGAATTTGACAAATTCCCATGGGTTAAAAATGAAAAATTTTTGAAAGCATGGAAAAAAGGTATGACAGGGTATCCAATAGTTGATGCCGGTATGAGAGAATTAAACGAAACTGGATGGATGCATAATAGAATTAGAATGGTTGTAGGATCCTTTTTAGTAAAACATTTGAGAATTAATTGGATAGAGGGAGAGAAGCATTTTAGAAACTGCTTACTTGACTTTAATAAAGCTAATAACGTTGCACAATGGCAATGGGTTGCTGGTTGTGGAGCTGATGCTGCGCCATACTTTAGAATTTTTAATCCTATTCTTCAGGGAGAAAAATTTGATAAGGAGGGAATTTATGTAAAAAAATGGGTTCCTGAATTAAATAAAGTTCCTGCAAAATTTATTCACAAACCTTGGGAAATGGAAGTCAAATATCAAGAGGCTATTAAAACAATTATAGGTAAAAACTATCCACAACCAATAGTTATTCATGAAAAAGCAAGAGCTGCTGCATTGGATGCATTTCAATCTCTGAAGAAAAAATAACTTATTCTCCTAAAAAATGATGAATTATAGATCTTTTTTGAGACTCTAATCTATGTTCAAATAGATAGAGACCTTGCCAAGTACCCAGTAATAATTCTTTATTTTTAATACTAAGAGAAATTTGATTATTCGTTAATGCAGATTTAATATGAGCTGGCATATCATCTTCACCTTCAGTTGTATGAATATAAAGCGAATTATCCATTGGTGCTAACTTGTCAAAATATTTAATCAAATCAGTTTGTACATCTGGGTCTGCATTCTCTTGTACAATTAAAGACGCACTTGTATGCTGAATACTTAAATTTAAAATTCCATTCTTAAAATTATTTTCATTTATCCAATTAAGAGTTTGATCTGTAAATTCATATAACTTTTGACCATTGGTTTTTATTTGAAGATTAAAAAATTCTTGTTTCATGAATTCATCGCTTTAGATGTTAATTCGTATAATCTACTTATTGTTCTTTCAAATGGTTTTTCTAATAGTTTTGATGATGAAAATTTATCTAAACTTTGATCAGCTGTTACTGCAATAGGAACATCGTTATCATAAATTATGTCTAATAAAGTTATAAATCTTTGCTGTTGGTTAGAATTAAAATTATTAAACTGTGGTATTTGATCGATTACTATAAAAACACAATTTTTAATAATTTCTAAATAATCTTCTGCACCTAAATTCTGGTCACATAATGTTTTAAAATCAAATCTAGCCACTCCTTCATAAAAATTTTCTATTTTAAAATTTCTTCCTTTTACATTAATTATTTTCTCAGTTTTATTTTTATCTTTAGTAATAGTTCTAAAAAATTTATTTATTTTAAAATTAGTTTCTTCATGAAGTGGAAAAAAGTATCTATCTTGAGAATAATTTGATTTTCTGTAGTCATCTTCAATTACAAGTTCGTATTGAAAAGATTGATCCTCCATTATTTTTATAAATGGTTTGAATTGATCTCTTTGAAGACCATCTTTGTAAAGCTCAGAGATTTTAGTATTTGACGTTACGATTATTTTTATATCTTCTTTGAAAATTTGATCAAATAATTTTCCTAAAATCATAGCATCAACAATGTTAGTTACTTGAAACTCATCAAAGTAAATTATCAACGCTTTTGATTTTAAATCTTTAACAAATTCATTAATAATATTTTCTTGATTACTACCTTTTCGCTTATGAACAAAATTATGAAAACTCAACATAAACTCATTAAAATGTAATCTTAATTTCTTGTGATCTAATTGATCAAAAAAGAAATCTAAAATCATTGTTTTGCCTACACCAACATCTCCGTATAAATAAAACCCCTTTTTAAAAGATTGGCTTTGAAATATTTTTGATATTAATGATTGGAAATTACCCTCGTAGTATTCTTGTAATTTTTTTACTAAATCTATCTGACTAGGATTAATTTCTAAATTTTTTTTTTTACAGTGAGATATAAATTCTTTTTCAAAAGGTAGGGTCATCAACTTCTTTTAGTTTTAAAATCGATACCATATTCTGATCGTGGTCCTTTTCGTAAACCAAATGGTCCTGGAATAAATATTGTCATTGGTTTTGTGCCTGGTTGTAAATCAACTCTATGAAAAGCATTCGCTGATCTAAAACCAATGTATCCTGGCTTTCTCCAAAATCTTCCATTTTTTGTTGTTTCCCAGTACCCTCCTCTTAATATTATAGTAATGTATGGGCATAAATGATTATGCACACCATCACCATGATCATCATCTAACATTTCATGAATCAATATATTAAATGGAAACCATTTTGGTCTATTTCTGAATATCACATAATATCTATTCATCCACGGTTTTGCTTGATCAAATTTGGGGTGTGATGGTCCTCTATCTAGAACTACTTTTTTTCTTCCGATCTTTTCTAAAAATTTCAAGATCATATTTAATTGTATTGTACGATAGAACCGTTTCTAACTACATACAAATTATTATTAAATATAAATGGTTCTGAAACAATATCTCCAGAAACTTTTTCTACATTTAAAACTTTTCCTTCACTTAAATCAGCAATTATTATTTTTCCATCAGTATTTGTTAAATACAAATTAGTATTACCTATCACAAAACCAACTGGTTCAATTTCTTTTCTTTTTTTAATTTTATAATTAATAAAAAGATCTGTAATTCTAAGTATATTGCCTTTGTTTTTTTCAACTACATACAAATATCCATCATTAGAAACTGTAAAAATCAAATTGCCAGTAAATATTGGTGTAATATTTGAATTTAAATCATTTATCCAGTTAACTACTCCTGTTTTAACATCTACTGAATAAAATTCATTTTTATTATTAGAAAAAAAGATGGAATTTCCATCTGAGACTAGTTTTGATATTTTAAAGTTATAAGTTTCATTAATAATGCTACTGCTTTGAGTTGGTAACTGCCAAGTGATTAATCCAGTTTCAATATCAACAGCTGTGATATCTCCGATTGAGTTACTAAACACCACCATTTCATCAATTAAAATTAATGAATATTTTGCATTTGATATTGTAAAAGAATCTTCTGTTTGCAAATTCCAACATTCAGATCCATCTTCAATTTTATAGCATCTCAAAGTATTTTTATAATCAACAACAAAAATTTTGTTTCTAAAACTTTTGATATCTGAATTAAATGGATAGGTATTATTTTTTGTCCAATTCAATTCACCTGTTTCAAGATTAATCGAATAATATTTAGCAATACTGTCCGTGATAAATATACTATTTTCTTTAATTGCAAAATTTAACTTTGGTCTTAATTTTTTTTCTGACTTGGTGTAATGATTTTTTTTCCATAACACTTTTTTATTATTATCGTATCTAATAATTGTACCCTTTTTATCGAAGAAAATTAATCCATCTGATAGGAAAATTGGTTTGTAATTAAGATTATTTATTTCATCTAACTTTGAAAATTTAAAATTACCTATTTTTTCTAATTGGCCATCATAGCTTTGAGCGCCATAGTTATTAGTATTATCAATTATTTTATTAGATGTTCTTAATCCAGATAAATCAAGTTTAACTTCTTGATTAAATTCAGAGGCTTTTACTTCTTCCTCTGCAAATATTTTTTTTACATTTTCTTTTTCTGATAAATCTTTTTCCTTGTCTTTCCAAATTCTTGAATTTTCATTGAAAGAACAATTATTTATAAAAAAAAATGTAATAAATAATGCTAATAGTCTAATCACTCAAATCTCTGTTTAATCTTTTCTCTGATTCTATTCTTATATCTGGATTTGGATTTTCTAAAGTCGATATTTGTTGAAAAAATTCTTTTGCTTTTTGTTTTTGATCTTGTGCATAAAAATATTCTGCCATTAAGTATAATGCATGTGATTTCCATACACTTTCTGAATTAATTAATGGATTTAGCATCTTTAGTAAATCAGCTTCATTTGCCTGATCTGCATTAAAAAGTGCCTTTTTATAGATAACTAAATTTTTAATTTCTTTATCTAGTGATGTTTCATCGATTATGACATCAAATAATTTATTAACTTCACTTTGATCAGAAAGGAGATTGTTATCAATTATAAAATAAAGAGAAAGTGGAGAATAAGTTGGATCTTTTTGATTAATTATGTCCAATAATTTATTTAAAGTTATGTCTTTAGAACTTTCAGAATGATCAATAGTAATTGCATTAAAATTATCAGATATCTGTCTTTTTTTATCAGTTGTATATTTATCATAACTGTAAACACCTATTACAACCAAAACTAAAACAATAACTGAAGAAATTAGAAGTTTTTTGTTATTAACAAAAAAGTTCTTAATTTTTTCGTTTCTAGTATTCGTATTTATTATTGATAAATCTTCATCCATATCAAATCATGTTCCTTAGCACATATTGGAGAATTCCTCCATTTTTATAATATTCCAACTCATTTTTAGTATCTATTCTAGATAAAGTCTTCACTTTTTTAATTTCTCCAGAGATATATTTGATTTCTATAGTAACTTCATCAGAAGGATTTATGCCTTTTTCAATATCAACTACACTTATCAGTTCTGAACCAACTAAATTTAAGCTTTTTCTGTTTTCTCCATCTTTAAATTGCAGTGGTAAAATTCCCATTCCAATTAAATTTGATCTATGAATTCTTTCAAAGCTTTCAGCAATAACTGCTTTTACTCCTAAAAGTTTAGTTCCTTTAGCAGCCCAATCTCTCGAAGAGCCAGTTCCATATTCTTTACCACCTATTACTACTAAATCAGTTCCTCTCTTTTTATACTCAACAACTGCATCATAAACAGGCATTACTTTTTCTTCAGGATATAATTTTGTAAATCCACCTTCAGTTCCTGGTGCCATTTCATTTCTAATTCTAATATTTGCAAAAGTTCCTCTCATCATAACTTCATGATTCCCTCTTCTTGAACCATAAGAATTATAATCTTTAGGTAAAATTTGATGTTCCATAAAATATTCTCCAGTCGGACTATCTTTTTGTATGCTTCCAGCTGGTGAAATGTGATCTGTTGTTATCATATCACCTAATATTAATAACGGTCTTGCATCTTTAATTTCCTTAAATCCTTCTGGTTCATCAGACAAACCTTCAAAAAATGGAGGTTTTTTTACATAAGTTGAACCTTCATCCCATTGGTAAATACTGCTTTTTTCAGTTTTAATTTGTTGCCATTGAGTAGGACCATCAGAAACATTTGAGTATCTTTGAATAAACATATCAGCATTCAAAGATTGTTTTAAAGTATCTTCTATTTCTTGATTTGATGGCCAAATATCTTTTAAATATATATCTTTCCCATCTATACTTTTTCCAAGTGGATCTTTGTATAAATCAAACTCCATATGTCCTGCTATTGCGTAAGCAACCACCAATGGTGGAGAAGCTAAATAGTTTGCTTTAATATGTGGGGAAATTCTTCCTTCAAAATTTCTATTTCCTGATAGTACAGAAACGGCGTGAATATTTTCTTTTTGAATCGCTTCTACTATATTTTCAGGTAATGGTCCTGAGTTTCCAATACAAGTAGTGCATCCGTATCCAACTAAATTAAAACCTAATTGATCTAAATAAGTATTTAAACCAGCTTTTTCTAAATAGTCAGTCACTACTTGAGATCCAGGTGCTAATGATGTTTTAACCCATGGTTTAACTTCTAATCCATACTCAACAGCTTTTTTTGCAAGCAAACCTGCTCCAATTAAAACATTTGGATTTGAAGTATTGGTACATGAAGTTATAGCAGCAATTAAAATTGAACCATCTTGAATTTCATAATCAGTATTTGAAACTTTTGATATTGATTTTTTATCTTTATTAGTTGCTTCAGACAAAACTCTTTTAAATGAAGTCGGTGCATCAGTTAACAAAACTTTATCTTGAGGTCTTTTTGGCCCAGAAATAGTTGGTACAACCGTAGACATGTCTAATGAAATTACATCAGTAAATTCTAAATTATTACTTGCCCATAACCCTTGTTCTTTCGCATATTTTTCAACTACTTCGACAGTGTGCTGATCTCTTCCTGAAAATTTTAGATATTTTAAAGTTTCATCATCTATTGGAAAAAAACCACAAGTAGCACCGTATTCTGGAGCCATATTTGCAATAGTTGCTCTATCTGCAAGAGTTAGATTTTTTAATCCATCTCCATAAAATTCTACAAATTTTCCAACAACACCTTTGTCTCTTAACATTTTAACCACTGTTAAAACAAGATCTGTTGCCGTTGTACCTTCGGGCATTTTATTTTTAACTTCAAAACCAATCACTTCAGGTATCAACATAGATATAGGTTGGCCTAACATTCCAGCTTCTGCTTCAATACCACCTACTCCCCAGCCTAAAACAGAAAGTCCATTAACCATCGTTGTATGGCTGTCTGTGCCGACAAGTGTATCTGGAAATATATATTTCTCACCTTTAAATTCTTCAGACCAAACTACTTTAGATAAGTATTCTAAATTTACCTGATGACAAATTCCTGTTCCTGGAGGGACAATTCTAAAATTATCAAAAGCTTGTTGTCCCCATTTTAAAAATGAATATCTCTCACCATTTCTATTAAACTCTATATCTACGTTTTTTTCAAATGAATCTGCTTTTGCAGATTGATCAACTTGAACAGAATGATCAATTACAAGATCAACTGCTGATAATGGATTGATTGTATTTGGATCTTTATTTTTTTCTTTAACAGCCTCTCTCATTGCAGCTAAATCTGCAACAGCAGGAATTCCTGTATAATCTTGAAGCAAAACTCTTGCAGGTCTATATGCAATTTCAGTTTTTGATTTTTTTGTTTCCAGCCAATTTTTAATTGCTTCTATTTGAGATTTTGTAACACTCAAATCATCTTCGTATCTTAATAAATTTTCTAATAAAACTTTTAGAGATTTTGGAAGTTTATTAATTCCATCTAGCCCATTTTTTTCTGCTTCGCTTAATGAATAATAATTGTACTCTTTGTTATCAATGCTAATTTTTTTTAGTGAGTTGTAAGAATTTTTGTTTCCTGGTGTCATATTTTATAAATAAAAAGTTATTATGCTTGTTAAAAGAAGCAGTGACATAGCATAATTAAAATAATTAATAAATTTCTGATTTGTCGCAAATTTCCTAAAGAATTTACCCAAAAATGTCCAAAGAGTTATACTCGTTACCGAAACTAGTAAAGCCATAACAAGAATTTGAGTCGTATAACTCACAAATGTTTCTCCTGGATTTATATAAGTAGATACAAGAATTATAGATGCAATTACACCTTTTGGATTTAGAAACTGAAAGATAAAAGTTTCATGAAATTTAATTGGATTTTTATTTTTATTTTCTTGATTTGATGGACCTGAAAAAGAAATTTTATAAGCTAAATAAATCAAAAATAAAGTTCCTAAATATTTTAATATTTCTTGAATTAAAGGATAAAGCTTAAATATATTTATCAAACCTAAAGCTAGGCATAATAATAAAAACGGAAAACCAAGAGTGACCCCAATTATATGTGGAAGTGTTCTAACTATACCAAAGTTAAAACCAGAGTAAAAAGCAACAAAGTTGTTAGGACCAGGTGTAAATGCAGCAACAATTCCAAATAAAGTTATCGAAAGAATTTCAGGATGCATTACTAAGCAATTGGTAAACCATTCTCAGCTTTTTGTGATGGGTGTACTAAAGTAACTTTCCCTTCAGCATCTATTGCTCCTAAAACTAATACTTGTGAAACTACACCAGCAATATTTTTCTCAGGAAAATTACAAACTGCAATGACTTGCTTTCCTTTTAAATTCTCCTCATTATAATAATGAGTAATTTGAGCTGATGATTGTTTGACGCCAATTTCACTTCCAAAATCTACTTCAACCACTAAAGATGGTTTTCTTGCCTTTTCATTTTTTTTAACTGAAATTACAGTACCAACTCTAATATCTACTTTGTCAAAAATGTCATAGGTAATTTGCTCTTTAATCATAATATAATATAGTGTTTTAAGTTTATGAGTATAGATAACAATTTATATGAAAAATCAATCAAGATTTTAACTGACTTAATTGCATTTAAAACTGTCTCAGGCCAAGATAATAGTAGTTTAATTGATTATTGTGAAAACATTTTAAATAACATCGGAATAGATACTTTTAAAGTTTACGATGATGATAAAAAAAGAGTTAATCTCTTTGGGACTTTAAAAGCAAAAAATCAAAGCTCAAAAAAACCAATCATATTATCTGGACATACAGATGTGGTACCAGTTTCTAAAGGTTGGAGCAGTGATCCATTTGTTGCAACAATTAAAAATGATAAACTTTATGGAAGAGGATCATGTGACATGAAAGGTTTTATTGCATGTACACTTGCTTATGCACCAATCTTTAAAGAAAGTAATTTAGATAGAGACTTACATTTCTGTTACACATTTGATGAAGAGACTGCATGTATTGGCGCTCCTTTATTAATAGAGGAATTGAAAAAAAGAGATATCAAAAATGGAATTTGTATAATTGGTGAACCAACTACAATGAAAATTATAGATGCTCACAAAGGTATGAATGAATACACAGTTCACTTTGGAGGGCTAGCAGGACATAGTTCAAAACCACATTTAGGAGTAAATGCTGCAGAATATGCAACTAGATATGTTGGAAAACTTTTAGAAATAAGAGAAGAACTAAAAAAAAGAGTTAAAGAAAATAGTATTTTTGATCCTCCACATTCAACTTTATCAATTGGAGGTATTAAAGGTGGTATTGCTCACAATGTTATTGCAGACAAATGTAGTGTTGAATGGGAAACAAGGCCAGTTGTTAAAGAGGATGGAGAATTTGTAACAAATGAAATTGATAAATATGCAAATGAAGTACTTTTACCAGAAATGAAAAAAGTGTTTCCAGACTCTTATATAAAAAAAGAAGTGATAGGTGAAGTTGTTGGGTTTAATAGATTAGATGAGTCTGAAGCATGTGAATTTGTATCAAATATAACTGGTGATAATTCAAGGGAAGTAGTTTCTTTTGGAACAGAGGCTGGTTTATTTCAAGAACTAGGAATTAGTACAGTTGTTTGTGGACCTGGATCTATAGAACAAGCTCACAAAATTGATGAGTTCATAGAATTAAATGAAATGAAAAAATGCCTTAAATTTTTAGAAGGTGTAAAAGATAAATCGGTAAATTAACTCCAACCACCAACAGCTTTTACCTCTAAAAATTCTTCTAAACCGTGTTCACCTGCTTCTCTACCAATACCAGAATGTTTAAAACCTCCAAATGGTGCATCAACAGCAATACCAGCTCCGTTAACATCCACCATTCCAGATCTTAATTTTCTAGCAACTCTTTGAACTTTTTCAGAATCTTGAGTTTGAATATAGTTTGTTAATCCATAAGAAGTATCATTTGCAATTTTAATTGCTTCTTCCTCTGTTTCAAATGGAATAACAGATAAAACAGGTCCAAAAATTTCAGTTCTTGCAACATCCATATCGTTATTTACATCTGCAAAAACAGTTGGTTTAACAAAGTAACCTTTATCTAATCCGTCAGGTTTACCTGTTCCTCCAGCAACTAATTTTGCACCTTCATCAATACCTTTTTGGATTAAAGTTTGAATTTTATTGTATTGAGTCTCTGAAATAACAGGGCCTATATGTTCTCCTTCTTTTTTAGGATCACCCACCTCAAAGTTATCAGTGTATTTTTTTAATCTCTCTATAGCTTCTTCATACATTGATTTTTCAACCAACATTCTTGTTGGAGCATTACAAGATTGTCCAGAATTTCTAAAACATCTTAAAGCACCTCTTTCAATTGCTTCTGGATCAGCATCTTTAAAAATTATATTTGCGCCTTTACCACCTAATTCTAAGCTTACTCTTTTAAAATCTTTAGCAGCATTTTGAGAAATCAAAGCTCCAGCTCTTGTTGAACCTGTGAAAGAAATCATATTAATATCTGGATGGCTTGTAAGAGCATCACCTGTTGTTGCTCCATCACCATTAACTAAATTAAACACACCTTTTGGGAATTTTACTTCATCAATAATTTCAGCAAGTATCATTGATGAAAGTGGTGCTAATTCTGATGGCTTTAAAACCATTGTGCAGCCTGCCGCAATTGCTGGCATTACTTTTAAACAAACTTGGTTCATTGGCCAATTCCATGGTGTTATTAATGCACAAACACCTTTAGGTTCATAAATTAATCTTTGGTTAGGAGCGTGTTCTCCCAATGGTTTTTCAAATTCAAAATTTTTCAAATATCTGATAAATGATTTAATATGACTTGCTCCTGTTCCTGCTTGTAATTTTGTTGCAAAATCTTTTGGTGCACCCATTTCAAGAGTTATAGCTTCTGCAATATCTGCCCATCTTTTTTTATAGTTTTCATAAAGTTTTTCTAAAAGTGCAATCCTCTCTTCCTTAGAAGAAAAAGCCCAAGACTCATAAGCATCTTTTGCTGCAGTAACTGCTAAATCAACGTCTGCTTTATTTCCTAAAGTAATTACAGCACAGTTTTCTTCTGTAGCTGGATCAATTACATTAATTTCTTCAGCACTATTTGGTTTAACCCAAGCACCATTAATATAAAAATTTTTTTTATCTAACATGTTTTGACGTTATCCTTTCTTTATGTTTTTGCAAATAAATTTGTTAATTCATACACTATTGTTGCAGCTGCAAGAGATGTAACTTCAGCATGATCATATGCTGGTGAAACTTCTACTACATCAGCTGAAACTAAATTTAATCCAGATAACCCTCTTAAAACATTTACCATTTCTCTAGTTGTCATTCCTGCAATTTCTGGTGTTCCTGTACCAGGTGCAAATGCAGGATCCAAAACATCAATATCTATAGATAGATAAAGTGGATTATCTCCTACTCTCTTTCTAATTCTTTCTGCAATTTTATCTGTTCCTTCAGTTTGAAATTCATCACAGTGAATTATTTTAAAACCAAAACTTTCATCATTTTTAATATCATCTCTACTATAAAGAGGTCCTCTTATTCCAACATGCATTGAAGCATCATCTAAAAACAAACCTTCTTCTCTAGCTCTTCTAAAAGGAGTTCCGTGCGTATATGGGGCGCCGAAATAAGTATCCCAAGTATCTAAATGTGCATCAAAATGAACTAAAGAAACTGGTCCTTTATTTTTTTTATTAATCGCTCTTAACAATGGCACTGCAATTGTATGGTCGCCCCCTAAACTAATTATTCCACCTACTTTACTTAACAAATCAGTTGCTCCATCTTCTATTTGTTTAATAGCTTCATCAATACTAAATGGATTGCATGAAATATCTCCAGCATCAGCAACTTGTTGAATTTTAAAGGGTTCCACATCATAACTTGGATGATAATTTGTTCTTAAATGTCTAGATGCTTGTCTTATGCTCTGAGGACCAAATCTAGCTCCTGGTCTATAACTGGTTCCAGCATCAAACGGAACACCAACAATCGCCACATCACAGCTCTCGACATCTCTTAA
Source organism: Candidatus Pelagibacter sp. HIMB1715 (assembly GCF_052047595.1). Taxonomy (NCBI): domain Bacteria; kingdom Pseudomonadati; phylum Pseudomonadota; class Alphaproteobacteria; order Candidatus Pelagibacterales; family Candidatus Pelagibacteraceae; genus Candidatus Pelagibacter; species Candidatus Pelagibacter sp. HIMB1715. The sequence goes on from NZ_JBNAJY010000003.1 coordinate 94,021, forward strand.
TTCTGGTAATCTTGCAAAAGTACTTGGACCAGCATATCGAGGTACTTTTGTTCCACTTACTGGTTGAATAGGATTTTTGTTTCTTTCTTTTGTCATTTTTTAATAATCTAAGATAATATTATCTAATCTAATTCGTCTATAATAAATTAATGAAAATTATTATTTTATTCATCTTAATATTTCAGTTTTCACAGGTAAATGCTGATGAAATATACAATCTAATCAAAATTCCGAACTTGGAAATCTATAAACTAAAAAATGAGAACAATATCCGTTATCTAAATGCAAAAGTAGATTTTAAAATAGGAGTAGATGACAACATTACTTGTAATAAAACAAATCAAGAAAATCTTAATACAAAATTTCCAATCATTGAGAGAAATATTAAAAGATACAATTCTAAATTTCTTAAAAAAATAGATTTAAAATACGTTGTATTTTGTGAAGATTTATTTATTTCAAACATTAATACTGGCGGAATACCAGATAATAAAAATAGAACTTTAATATTAGACATAAACTTTAACGAAAAATATTTTGAAAGAATGATTCATCATGAAATTTTTCACATGATTCAAAATAGTTATGAGAATGATTTTAATGATAAAAAATTTTCTTTATTCAATAATTCTGATTTTAAATACGCTGAATGTTCCACTTGCTCAGATAGATTAAATTTAGATTTATATGAAAATACTAATGGTTTTTTAACAGAATACTCTAAATCAATTCCATCAGAAGATATGGCTGAAATCTTTTCTTTTTTAATGGTTAATAAAAATTTGATTGAAGAAAAAATAAAAAACGACCCCATATTAAATAATAAGGTTAATTTTATTAAGACCAATATATTTAAAATCGATGAAAATATTTTATGATTAAAACAATTAAAGCTTCAAAATCAGAAAAAATTTTATTTATTTTTTTAATAGTTTTAGCCGTTTCTGCTTTTTCGTCTTTTTTTTTATTAAAAAATAAATGTCTATTTATAGACAATAATGATTTAAAAAAATTAAACTTTAAAAACTCGAATAATATTGCTGTAATGAATTTAGAATGTGGAAACGTTATTATTGAGTTATATCCTGAAATTTCTCCAAAAGCTGTTGAAAGATTTAAAATATTAATTGAAAAAAAAATGTATGATGGTTCAGCTTTCTATAAGGTAGTTGAAAATACTTTAGTGCAAGCTGGTGATCTTGAATTTGGAAATATTGAATATTTAGATTACTCAAAAATTGGAAGTGGAAAATCAGGATTAGGATTATTAAAATCAGAACTTAGTGATGATTTTGAATTTACTGAAGGTAGTGTTGGTTTTGCAAGATCAACAGAATTTGACTCTGAAGATAGTGAATTTTTTATTACCTTGAAAGATATCCCAATTTATCAAGGAGAATACACTCCAATTGGAAAGGTGAAGTATGGACTGGAAATACTTAAGAAAATAAAAACAGGGAATAAAGCAATCTATGTACTAAGACCTGATTATATAAACACTTTTAGAATGTTAGAGACTAATTAACTAAAGGTTTTCCAGTTGAAAGAGTGTGTTTAATTCTTTCTTGAGTTTGTTTGGTTTCTATCAATCTCATAAAAGAATCTAACTCTAATTTATATAGATCATCCTCTGATAAAGTTTTATCTAAATTTGTATCACCACCACTTAACACATTTGCAAGTTCTGTTCCAACATGCATTCCATGATCTAATATAATTTTTTCATTATATAATTTCTCTAAAACTTTAATCATCTTCTCTTTCAAAGGTTTTCCAGATAAATTAAATTTGCATTCTTCTGGAGGAACAAAATCGTTATTTTGATGAATAAGTTTTCTAGCCTCCTCAAAAAGACTGTTTCTATTCATGATTTTTTTATCCTCAGGTTTTAAGTATTTTAAAGGCTCTGCTTCTACAGGAGAAGTTGCAGTTTTTGCGTATCCAATAATATCAAATACTTTTAAAGGAGCATAATCAGGATCAGATTTTGCTTCTTCTGTTTGCGACCATCTCCATAACATTTCTTTACATCCACCTCCAGCTGGCACCAATCCAACAATTGTCTCTACAAGACCAACCACAATATTTGTGTGTGATGCAACAAAGTTACTTTGAACTAAAACTTCAAAACCACCACCTAAAGTAAGACCTGAAGGTGCAGAAACTACTGGGTGCTTAGAATACTTTAATGTTTTGCAAGTATCCTGAAAGTATTTAATAAATTTTTCTATAGATTTGAAATCATTCTTGTCTGCAAAATTCATAGTATAACTCAAATTCACACCTGCAGAAAATTGCATACTTTCATTCATAACAATAAGCGGTTTGTCAGTTGCATTTTTTAATGCATCCATTGAATCATAATCTAATGCACAAGCTTTTGTAGTAAATTCTACAATATTAAAATCTTTAAAACGGTGAATTTCAGCAGAATTATTTTTATCTAATTTTATTGCTGTTGGTCTTATTTTTCCTAATGTTTCAATATCAGTATATAATTGTCTTTCTCCATAAAAGTTTTCATCTTTTGACTTAGATAAATTTTCTAAAAATTTATTATTTTCAAAATTATCTATTCTTGAAAAAAAGTTTTCTACTCCAATTGATTTTAACATTTCAAAAGGACCCATTGCCCAATTGAAACCAAGTCTCATTGCTTCATCAATATCATTGAACTTATCTGTAATTCCTGGAACTAGAGAAGACGCATATTTAATTATTTTAGAAATTACTTCCCAAGCATATTCTCCATATTTATCTTTTCGATTAATTAAATTATTAATATCTACAGTCTCAACTCCTAAATCTATTTTTTTTGAGTTTGTGTATTCACCTGTTTCTAAATTGATAGCTTCTAATACTTTTTGGTTTCCACTTTTATTCATTCTGTAAAAACCACCTTTTCCTTTTCGTCCAGTGTAGCCAGTATCAATCAATTTTTTTACTAACGGAATTTCTTTTGCAACAATTTGAAATTCGTCATTATCAGAAAGTTCTTTAATAAAGCTTTTTAAAACATCAGCCATCAAATCAATTCCAATTAGGTCATATAATCCAAAAACTCCTGTTTTAGGTATTCCCATTGGTCTTCCAAAAACTGCATCAGCTTCTTCTATAGATAGTTTCATTCTAAATGCCTCTGTCATTGCTACCTGCATTGCATAAACACCTATTCTATTTCCTAAAAAACCAGGAGTGTCATTGCAAACAATAGCTCCTTTACCTAATTCAATTTCACAAAATTTTTTAAGAGAATTAATTTTATTTAAATCATTATTTTCGTTTTTTACAATTTCAAGTAACCCCATGTATCTGACTGGATTAAAGAAATGAGTAATACAAAAATCTTTTTTTTCTTCTTCAGTTAATTTTTCCGATAAAACTTTAATTGGGATAGATGATGTGTTTGACGAAACAATTGCCCCCTGTTTTCTATTCTTAAATATTTTTTCATAAATATTGTGCTTTATATCAATTCTTTCAACAACAGCCTCAACAACCCAATCAGCTTCTTTTACTACATCAAAATTATCATTAATATTTCCAACTTTAATATTTTCAATTTTGGTTTTATCTAAAAGTAATGGAGGTCTTGATTTATGAATTCTATCCCTAGCTTTTTCAGATATTTCTGTTGTTAAATCTAAAAGAGTTACAGGTACATTTGCGTTACACAGGTGCGCTGCAATTCCACTACCCATCGTACCGGATCCAATAACAACTACTTTTTTTATATCCATAAATAAAAAACTTTTATTGAATTAATCAAAAACTTGAAATAAGACAAATTTCCTGATTAATTAAATTGGTAAGCTATATAAATTAACACAATATTAAAGAGAAAAATGTATAATTCAGTAATAGCTGGTTACTCCAGGTCACCATTTGCAATGGCAAATAAAGGGAATTTAATAGATGTAAAACCAGTTAATCTACTAGCTGAAGTAATTAAAAATCTTCTTTCACAATCAAAAATTAATCCAAAAGAAATTGATGATGTTGTTATTGGGTGCGCTTTTCAGGTTGGTGAACAGTGTTTTAATATTGGAAGATTAGTAACTTTTTTATCAGATTTAGATATGAGAGTTCCTGGTATGTCTGTAGATAGATGGTGTGGATCTTCTATGGAGGCAATTCATATTGCTGCTGGGAAAATAGCAATGGGATCAGGTAAGATATTTATCTGTGGAGGAGTAGAAAGTATGACAAGGGTTAGAACTGGATTTGATCCTTTGCCCTACCCTTATTCTGATGAAGAAAAACAAAATCCACATTTGTATTTATCCATGGGAATTACTGCTGAGAATGTTGCAAAAAAATATAATATTTCAAGAACAGAGCAACAAAAATTCTCTTTAGAAAGTCATAGAAAAGCAAATGAAGCACAACAAAAAGATAATTTTAAAAATGAAATTACTAAGATAGGTAATTGTGAATTAGATGAAAATATCAGACCTAATAGTACAATGGAAAAATTAGATAGTTTAAAGTTAGTATTTGATCAAAATGGAACTGTAACAGCTGCAACTTCATCTCCACTAACTGATGGGGCTGCTGCAACTCTGATATGTGAAGAAAATTTTGCTATAGAGAATGGTTTAGAAATTCTTGGGAGAATAAAATCTACTGCTGTTGAAGGATGTGATCCAAATTTTATGGGATTAGGACCAATTTCAGCGACTAAAAAAGCTTTGGACAGAGCTAAACTTTCAATAAAAGACATTGATATTGTGGAGTTAAATGAAGCCTTCGCATCTCAATCACTAGCTTGTATCAAAGATTTAGAAATAGATATTAATAAAGTAAATTTAGATGGAGGTGCAATTGCTTTAGGACATCCTTTAGGGGCAACAGGTGCAAGGATAACTGGAAAAGCTGCACAACTTTTAAAAAGAGAAAATAAAAAATATGCTCTTGCTACTCAATGTATTGGCTTAGGAATGGGGATTGCAACAATAATAGAAGCAGTTTAACTATCTATTAATTCCTCTTAATCTCTCAGATCTTCTTCTTAATAATTCTGCACTAATTAAAATTAAAGTTGAAAGAATAATTAAACACGTTGCAACAGCTAAGATTGTTGGACTTAACTGTTCTCTTAAACCAGTCCACATTTGAACTGGGATAGTAGTATTTTCTAAACCAGCAAGAAATAAAACAACAACTACTTCATCAAATGAAGTTACAAATGCAAATAAACCTCCTGAAATTACACCTGGCAATATTAATGGAAGAGTAATTTTCATAAAAGTGTTTACGGGGTTACTACCTAAGCTAGCGGCAGCTCTTGTTACACTATGATCAAATCCTGATAATGTTGCGGTTACTGTAATTACAACAAATGGAGTTCCTAGTATTATATGAGCAAAAACTATCCCTGTATGTGTTGCTGCCAAACCAACTTTTGCCATGAAAAAAAATATTGCAACACCTGATATAATTAACGGAACAATCATTGGTGAAATTAAAGTAGCCATTATAATTCCCTTATAAGGCATGTGCCTACTGCTTAAACCTAACGCGGCCAATGTCCCAAGTATTATCGATCCTATTGTTGCAAATATTGCAATTATAAAACTATTTTTTGCAGCTAATCCCCATGGGTTTTTAGTTCCATAAACCATATCCTTGTACCATCTTAGAGAAAAGGCATCAGGATCAAGATTTTTCATACCCTCAGAAAATACTAAAAATTCTTCAGCATTAAATGATAATGGAAATATTACGAATAAAGGTGCAACTAAAAAGAAAAATACAAAAGCACAAATGGCTAAATAAACATAATGCCAAATTCTATAACGCGTTTCTGTATAACTTGGTAATGCCATCTTTATCCTAATTTAATATTATCAACTCCAACTAATTTATTATAAATCCAATACACAACTAAAACTCCAGTTAGCAACATTAATCCCATTGCAGAAGCAAAACTCCAATCTAAAGTTGTTTTCATATGATATGCGATCTGGTTACTAATCAAAGTTCCAGAGGCACCTCCTACTAATGCTGGAGTAATGTAATATCCAATTGCCAATATAAATACTAATAAACATCCTGCTCCTATACCTGGTATAGTTAACGGGAAATAAACTTTCCAAAAGGCAACGAAAGGTGTTCCTCCTAAAGATTTCCCTGCTCGCATTAAACTTGGAGAGATTGTTTTCATAACACTATAAAGTGGAAGAACCATGAAAGGTAATAATATTTGTGTCATTGCCACATAAGTTCCAACTTTATTATACATCATCTCTGGTCTGTTATCGTCAGCAACCAACCCTATCATGACAAAAAAATCATTAACGACTCCTTGTTGCTGTAACAAAATCATCCAACTTGCAGTTCGAACTAGCAGTGAAGTCCAGAATGGAAGAAGAACACAAATCATCAAAAGATTTGAATACTTCATTGGCAATGTTGCTAATAAATGAGCAATGGGATAACCCATTAAAAAACAGAATAGAGTTACAAAAAAGGCAATTTCTAAAGTTCTTAACCATAAGATCCTATGAATTCTTCTATCTTCATCAACCTGAGCAATACTTCCATCAGCGGCAAAATACATATCCATACCCTTTAGATATTTAGCTAATGTATAAGGTGGCGCTGTTCTTTTTATAGCCTGCCAATACTCAACGTTACCCCAGTTCTTATGAACCTTTATCATTTGTTCTTTGAAACTAGCGGTTTCGTCTATTTTTTTTCTTTTAATATTTCTGAAAAGTCTTTTCGTTGTTGAGTTAAAACCATTTTTCTCTTTATTTAATCTTTGCCCAAGTTTTCCATGCTGCTGGTTTTCAACTAAAACCTTATAATCATAATAAAAACTCTCAAACACTTCCTCTGATGGTAATTCTTTTCCATCCCATTTTTCCATAGATTTAAATGTTTTGGGAAGCATATTGGTGATCATTTTGTCATCAATACTTCTGGTAAACATTTCACCAATTGGAAAAATGTAAGTAATTATTAAAAATAAAAGTAGAGGAGCTACTAGAAGAAAAGCTTTAATCTTATTCTTCCGTTCAGCTTTTTTTAAACTGACCTCGAGTGGTATTCCGTCAGTTGTTAAAATTTGTTTTGCCTCAGAGCTCATAAAAAAATAGGGCGGTTAGTTAATAACCGCCCTAAATATATTATATAAATTCAGTGATTAAAACTGAAATTATAGGCCTGCTTTAAAAGCTTCCCACTTCTCACCAATCTCTGTTCCATAGTCAGCCCAGAAGAATGGGTCTACTAAGAAATAGTTTTTAGTATTTTGTGGAGCAGTTGGCATTTGAGGCATCATTTCTGTTTTACCATCTTTGTACCATGGCTCACCAGCAGTGATTACATCAAGAGAAGATTTTCTCCATGGAGCGTATGCAATGTACTTCGCGCTACCAGCTAACATCTCAGTGTTAGTCATCATAGCTAAAGCTTTCATAGCATTCTCTTGGTCTGGACCACCATCAACAAGTGCGAAATATTCATAGTCAAGTCCTTGACCATCCCATACTTGTTTAATTGGAGCACCTTCACCAACTTCAGCATTGAAGAATCTTCCGTTCCAACCAGTTGCCATTACAACTTCACCAGCAACTAATAATTCAGGTGGTTGAGCACCTGCAGACCAGAATACACATCCACCATTTGGATCTGTACATAGTTCTTTAATTTTATTTAACGCTCTGTCGATTCCACCGTCTTCTAAAAGTTTTCTGTAAACTCTAGTTCCGCCGTCACCTAACTTCACGCCATCCGCAGCTAAAGCAATTTCTAAATTAGTTAAAGCACTAGTATAGATTGCTCTTTTTCCTGGGAATTTTTTAGTGTTAAAGAAATCCTTAATTGATTTAGGCTCTTTACCACCAAATGCTCTTGTATCAAAAGCATAGTTCCAAGAATATAAGATGTTTCCTACAGCACATTCACTTGGCATTCCTGTGAAGAAATCTTCACTTGCAGGAGTTCCATCTGGTGCAGCTGGGAAGTCTTTGTCAAAATCAAATTTAACAAATAAACCTTCATCACATCCGTTAATTGTATCGAATGCAAATAAGTCTATGATATCCCAAGTAATAGCACCTGCTTCTTTTTGTGCTTTAATTTCTGATAAACCACCAGAGTAATCAACCCAATTGATTTCTACTCCTAGTGCCTTAGCAGTTGGATCACCATACCCTAACTTTTGAGACTCTGTATAAGCTCCACCCCAAGATGCAACAGTAACTGCAAATGCTGATGAAGTTATTGAAAGAGCAAAAGAAAGAGCAAGTAATAATTTACTTAATTTTTTCATTATTCCTCCGTTTAAACGTTAATATAAATTAATTTATATAATGAAAGTACACCAAAATGAGCAAGTGAAGTCAACAGCTCATTTTATCTAATGTTATTTTGGATATTTAATTAAAATTATTTAGGATCTAAAGCTCTAGCATCAACACTGTTCCAACCAATATTGATATCCTCTTTTACTTTTAGCTCAAGATTTGAGGTGCTATTTGGTACTTTTAAAATAAACTCAGAACTACCAAGTAAGTCCAGTCTAACTCGTGTGTGGTCACCATGATAGATAACTTCTTCAATTTTTCCAGTAAACATATTATCCATTTTATCTTTTGGATTTATTAAAGCTCTTTCTGGTCTTAAAGATACTGTAGTTTTTTCACCTTTTGATTTTACAGAAATAGGATTAGCTAATATTTCTGCATTACCTAATTTTACTTTACATGTATCCTTATCAATATCAGATACTTCGCCATTAAAAGTATTATTTTCACCTATAAACTCAGCAACGAAAGAGTTTACTGGTTTCTCATATAATTCTGCTGGATCGGATAACTGTTGAACTTTTCCATCGTTAAATACAGCTATTCTGTTTGACATAGTAAGAGCTTCACTTTGATCATGAGTAACGTAAACAACAGTAACACCAATACTTTCGTGGATATGTTTAATTTCATACTGCATACTCTCTCTTAAATTTTTATCTAAAGCACCAAGTGGCTCATCCATTAAAACAACGGCTGGATCAAACACAAGTGCTCTTGCAACAGCAACCCTTTGTTGTTGTCCACCAGAAAGTTGTGCTGGCATTCTAGACTCAAATCCATTTAAAGAAACCATCGACAAAGCTTTATCTACTTTTTTATCAATTTCATCTTTTTCAACTTTTCTTACTCTTAAAGGAAAGGCTAAATTTTCATAAACTGTCATGTGTGGAAATAGTGCATAATTTTGGAACACCATTCCAATTCCTCTTTTGTGAGGTGGGATGTTGGAAATAATATTTCCGTCTAATAAAATTTCTCCATTAGTTGGAGTTTCAAATCCAGCTAACATCATTAAACAAGTTGTTTTACCTGAACCAGATGGTCCAAGCATCGTTATAAATTCACCTTCAGCAATATCTAATTGTAGGTCTTTAACGACAAGTACTTTCCCGTCATAACTTTTATCTACTTTATCAAATTTTACGAATTCTGGATTTTTAGACATAAAGTTGATTATTAAACATTTGTGAAAGTAGATTTCAATAGTAAATTAACTCTTGATATGAAGCTCTTTTGGAAAATTACAAAATAACTCTGACCCGTTTTCTGTAACCCTAATAGCCTCAGATGCCTCAACACCCCAGTCACCAAACTGCATCACAGCAATCATATGAAAACAAACATTAGGCTCAAGAACTGTCTTGTCTCCTTTATATATATTAAGAGTGTGCTCTCCCCAATCAGGAGGATAACCAATCCCTATTGAATAACCAGTTCTTGATCTTTTTTCGATACCGTATTTATCAAGTATTTTCCAAAAAGCTTGAGCAACATCATCTACAGTGTTTCCTGCTTTAATTGCGCTAATACCAGAGTTTAGGGCTTCAATAGTTTTATTCATTGTATCAATTTTTAATTGATTAGGTTTTCCAAGTAAAACTGTTCTAGCCATTGGTGCATGATACCTTTTATAAACTCCAGAAAGTTCAATAATTGTTGCTTCTCCTTCAACGAATTTATCTTGTGTAGCTGTTAAATGTGAAGCAGAAGTACCTTTTCCTGTTGGAAGAAGAGTTGCAATACTTGAATATTCACCGCCAAATTCTTCAGTTCCATAAAATAGTGCTTTTTGAATTTCACCAACTGCATCACACTGTCTAACACCTGGTTTAATAACTTCCATTGCAGTTTTCATTCCTTTTTCAGAAATTTTTGCTGCAGATTTCATGTAATTTATTTCTGCATCAGATTTTGTAAATCTTGCCCAATTCACCAATCGATCACTGTCTTTTATTTTGGCATTTGGCAAACCTTGTTTTATTTTTTCATAACAAAAAGCAGTAAAATAGTGAGCATCCATCTCTAACCCGATTGATAGATTGTCCCATTTTCTCTCTTTAATTATTTCAACTAATCTATCGTAAGGATGTTTTGGCCAAGTATGAATGTATTCTTCATCATACACTAAAATATTTTCATCTTTTAAATAAGTTTTTATATAAGCCCCACCTGCGTCTTGAGCTCTAACAAAACATAATGGCTCATCAGCATTTACATGAACGATTGCACATTGAGCATAATAGAATGACCATGCGTCATAACCAGTTAGATAATATAAATTATTAGTGTCATGAGAAATTAAAAGTTCGATGCCTTTTTCTTGCATCATTTTTTGAACTTTTTTTAATCTTTGTTTGTATTCTTCTTTAGTAAATGACATTAGTTTGCCTCAAATAGTTTTCCAAATCCCTCAACAGAGTTATTTTTATTTATTTTTACAAGTGTATCCCAAATTAATGCTTGATTGCTAGATAAAACTATTGTGTTTAATTTTTTTTCAAGTTTATCAATAATTGGTAACACAGGTAATGCTGTACACGAAACAAACAAAGCCTCTGCCCCATTTAAATCAATTTTAGATAATACTTCATATAAATAATCTTGATCTACTTTGCCAATGTCATAATCAGCTTCGATATCAAAGTAAGAATTAGAAGTAATTTCAAAACCCTCTGTTTTAAAATAATTTAAAACCTCATCATTTAGTTTTTTACTATATGGTGTGAACAAAGAAATTTTATTTATATTTAGTTTTTTTAAAGCTTTAATTGCCGCAGTGCTAGGCGTTGTAACATCAGCCATTGGTTTTGCTGCTTTTACTTTTTGTTCAATAGAATTATATCCAGCTGCAATGGTTCCAGAAGTGCAACCATAAACAACACAATCAATATCTTGATCTGGTAAAATATCTTTTGCAACCTCAGTTACTTTATTAGACATTTTAATCAGGTTTTCTCGAGTTAATGGATTGTAGCACTCAATACGGTTTACAAAAAAATCAATTTCCCTATCTTTTATGACATTAATGAAATCTCTCTCAATCATAAAATCACTTGCAAGAGCTATTAAGCCAATTCTTGGATTTGATTTACTAATGTATTTTGGATCTATTTTTGTTGAATTCATATTTTAAAAGATGAATATACCAGAAGTTCTTTAATAATCATTAATATTAAATTAACGAAATGAATTTAAAAGATACCTTCATCGCATCGCTGGTTCCAATTTTTTTAGGCTTTGGTTTTGTCATTGCAAAACCAGCATTCGAGTCTTTTCCACCAATTTTATTAATGGGTTTAAGATTTATATTTGCAGCTTCAATTTTAATTTGGTGGTTTCCAATACCAAGAGGCTACTTGCTAAAAATCTTCATAGCTTCTTTAATAGCTAATACTTTGCAGTACAGTATTACTTACTCTGGTTTGGACTTAATTGATGCATCTTCTGCAGTTTTATTAGTTCAAATGGAAGTACCTTTTGGAGTTATTTTTGCTTACTTTATGCTTAAAGAGAAACCAACAATTAGAGCATTAATTGGTATTGGTATAGCATTTATCGGCGTTTATGTTTTAACTGGCTCACCAAATTTAGATGGAAAAATTATCGGTATTGGATTGACGATATTAGGCTCTGCTATTTGGGCTCTTGGGCAAGTAATGGTGAAACCTTTAAGTAAAGAAATTAATCCTTTAGCATTGGTTGCTTGGATGGCATTATTTTCTGGTCCAATTTTAATTTTATTATCAGCAATCATTGATGGAAATACTATTGAATATTTTGCTAATGCAGAAATTAATCATTGGATAATTGCAATCTACATTGGTTTTATAATGCAGCCAGTTACATATGGTTGCTTTTATTATGTCATAAAAAATAATCCAATTTATAAAGTTCTACCCATTGTAACCATGGGAATTCCCCCAACAGGATTATTGGCTGCGATTTTTCTTTTAGGAGAAGAGCCAACCAAAGAACTATTCATTGGTGGAGTAATAATAATTATTGGTGTCATATTAATAGTTTTTACAAAAAATAAAAAAGAAGAGGTAAAATAATGAAGATAGGTTTTATTGGTCTAGGAAATGTAGGTGCTAAACTTGCAGGAAGTTTATTGAGAAATGGATTTGACTTAACAGTAAGAGATGTAGACCAAAATTTAACAGATCAATTTAAAAGTTCTGGTGCAAAAGTTGCAAACTCTGGAAAAGAACTTGCAGATCAAGTTGATCTTGTAATTACTTCTTTGCCATCTCTAAAAGTAAGCGCAGAAGTTATGGAAGCTGAAGATGGAGTACTTCAAGGCCTTTCTGAAAATAAAATCTGGCTTGAAATGAGCACTACTGATGAAGCTGAAGTAAAGAGAATTGGAGAAAAAGTAATTGCAAAAAATGCTATACCTTTAGATGGCCCAGTAAGTGGTGGTTGTCATAGAGCTGCAACTGGAAATATTGCAATTTTTGTAGGTGGTGAGAGAAAAGCATTTGAAAAAATTTTACCTGTCTTAACAGTCATGGGTAGAAAGGTGTTACATACTGGTGAATTGGGTACAGCAAGTACTCTAAAAGTAATTACAAATTATTTAGCTTCAGTACATTTGGTTGCTTTAGGAGAAGCTTGGACAGTTGCAAAAAAATCTAACCTAGATCTTGAAAAAACATTCAAAGGAATTGCTGCATCATCAGGAAATTCATTTGTTCACGAAACAGAAAGTCAAGTAATCTTAAATGGATCTTATAATATAAATTTTACAATGGACTTAGTTTTAAAAGATACAGGTTTATTTGATGATCTGGCCAAAAAATTAAATGCTCCACTAGAGATATCTCCAAAAGTTGTTGAAATATTTAAAGATGGACAAAAAAAATATGGATCTAGAGCGTGGTCTTCTATGATCGTAAAAAGGATGGAAGATTTAAATAATATTGATTTTAGAGCTAAAGGGTTTCCAGAAGAATTAGTTGATAATGAGCCCGAGGAAAAAGGATATGAAATCTAAATAGTATGCTAAAATAAAATCATGTTAGATAAAAGAAAATTTTATATTGATGGTGAATGGGTAGATCCAATTAAAAAAAATGACTTTGATGTTATCAATCCATGTAATGAAGATTCTTGTGCAGTAATTTCTCTAGGGTCTACAGAAGATACAAATAGAGCAGTAAAAGCTGCAAAAACAGCATTTGAAACTTGGAAAGAAACCTCAAAAGAGGAACGAATTAAATTATTAGAAAAATTATTAACTATTTATAAAAAAAGATTTAATGAAATGGCAGAAGCTATTTCATTAGAAATGGGTGCTCCAATGGATTGGTCAACTGATGTTCAAACAGCATCAGGAAGAGATCATTTAGAGGATTTTATATTAAGACTTAAAAATTTTAACTTCGAAGAACATTTTGATGAAAAATCAAATAACCATATTTGTTATGAACCAATTGGAGTTTGTGGATTAATTACTCCTTGGAATTGGCCAATAAATCAAATCGCTCTTAAAGTTGCTCCAGCATTTGCAACTGGTTGTACAATGATTTTAAAACCCTCAGAAATTGCTCCGTTATCAGGAATGCTATTTGCTGAAATGATTGATGAAGCTGGATTTCCAAAAGGAGTTTTTAATTTAGTAAATGGTGATGGTGCTGGAGTTGGATCAGATATTTCAAGCCATCCTGATATTGATATGGTTTCTTTTACAGGCTCAACAAGAGCTGGAAAGTTAATTTCTAAAAATGCCGCTGATACAATTAAAAGAGTTTGTCTTGAACTAGGTGGTAAAGGTGGAAATATTGTTTTTGCTGATAGTTATAAAGATGCAGTGAGAGATGGTATCAGAAATGTAATGAGTAATTCAGGACAATCTTGTGATGCACCTACAAGAATGTTGGTTGAAAAATCTATTTATGAAAGAGCAGTAAAAGAAGCGGTTGATGAAGCTAATAAAATTAAAGTTGATCAAGCAACTAAAAAAGGAGATCACATTGGTCCTGTAATTTCAAAAGTTCAGTACGATAAAATTATAAATCTTATTGAAAGTGGAATTTCCGAGGGAGCAACTTTGGCTGCTGGAGGACCAGAATTGCCAAATGGTTTAAATAAAGGATATTTTATTAAACCAACTATTTTCACAGATGTTACTAATGAGATGAGAATCGCAAAGGAAGAAATCTTTGGGCCTGTTTTATCAATTATTCCGTTTGATACTGAAGACGAAGCAGTAAAAATTGTAAACGATACTTCTTATGGTTTAGGAAATTATCTTCAAACTGATAATAAAGAAAAAGCACATAGAGTTGCAAAAAAATTAAGATCAGGATGTGTCTACATAAACGGTAATGCAGCTGATGTTGGAACTCCTTTTGGTGGTTATAGACAATCTGGAAATGGTAGAGAAGGAGGAGTTTGGGGATTGGAAGAATTTTTAGAAGTAAAAAATGTAACTGGATGGAATTAATTTGAATTTCTTAAATACCTCAATCTTCCAATAATTTCATCACGATCCATGTAATATCCTTGAAGGTGTCTATGACCAGAATTTGGATCAAATTCTGTTCTCCCATGAAGCAACCTTCTATTGTTGAAAGTAAATATATCTCCTGGCCCTAATCTAAATTTAATTTGAAATTTATCATCGTGTAATAAATTTCCAAATCGATGGTGAGCTTTGTAAACTTTGTCCATTAAATCAGGATGGCAATCTAGGGCATCCATAGTTGCAACACTAAATCTAATGTCATGATAATCATTATCTTTAGTCAAAGAAATTGCTGGTGCATAATAACTTCTTACCGATTCTTGAGTATAGTCCATGTCTCTAAATTTAAGGTGAACATTAACTAGTGTATCAAAAATTTCCTTTTCATTTTTTTTTAAATAATCTGCTACCGCAAATCCATCTACAGCTGAGGAATCTCCTCCACTTGCAGAATTAACTAAACAGTGAAGAAATTGATATCCTGGAGGTGTTTCAAACCAAGGTAAATCCATATGATTTCTCAAAGCATGTGCTGTGTAAGCAGAATTATTTGGTTTTGGAATATTAATTACCTCAAATGGAGTTTTAAAAAAAGTTTCTCTAGTATGACTAATTCTATTTAAAACTTTAAACCCAGAGTTCTCATCTGTCGGTGCATTTTTTACAATTGCAATTCCAGTATGATGCAAAAGTTCCAACCATTTTATCAAGCCTTCATCTGAATTAACGATTTCATCATGATCAATTTCTACAGATTTTAAATGATCTTGAAGAGAATTGTCCCAAAGCTTGTAGGGTGATTTGTATTCTAAATTGTTCTTAATTGTATAACAATTGTCTCTCAACCATTTTTGATCATAATAACTAACATGATCTCCTTCACTCCATTCAATTTGAAGTTTACCATCATTGTTCAAAGAAAATTTTTTAGGATTTATATCTTTAGATACTTTGAGAATGTTAAACATTCTATGACGAGAATCTTTATCGTGTGCTGTAGGACAATTATCTCTTAACCATAAATAATTAAACTTGCTTTTTTTTCCATCACTCCAATCAACTTCTAAATTAGTAGAATTTTTAGTTATATTTTCAATTTTATAATTTTGTTCCATCAACTTTTATAATTTGAATTTTCACGATCTAATTTTCTTAATAATGCAGCCCACTCTGTTTTTCCATCATAATTATAGTCATCTGAACTACTCATATTGTCCCAAAAATAAGCAGCTTTTTGTTTGTCTATTTCATGTTTAGTTTGTCCCATAGATAAGTTTTTAACCTGAACAGTGCATGCTTGTTCTAAATAATAAGCTCTAAAAAATGCTTCTGCAGCAGTTTTACCTACCGTGTAGTATCCATGATTTCTTGTAATTAAAATATCGTGCTTCCCTATAAGATTTTCAAATTTTTTTCCAAAATCTTTATCCTCAACAAATTCGTAATCGATATATCCAATTAAATGATTTAAATAGACTGCTGCTTGTGAAAGATGCATCAAACCTTCTTTAGTTCCTCCAACTGCCATAACATCATTAGCATGTCCGTGAACATAAAAGTTAACATCAGAACGTGAATTAAAAATCCATTGAGCAAGATTGATACAACCATCATTTAACCATGGTCCATCTGAATTTATTTTTCTACCATCTTTATCAATCTTTACTAAAGATGATGCTGTAATCTCTTCATAAAACATTCCATAAGGATGAACAAAAGAACAATCTTTATCTTCAGCTGATCTAGCTCCAGCACATTGATTAGCTAAATCTGTCATCCCATACATGTGTAAAATTCTATAAAGAGCTGATAGTTCACATCGAACATCATGATCTGATTTGGTCATAAATTAAATGATTATTTAAATGACTAACAAAATCAAACAAAATCGAATTTTTAAAAATCAATTATAAGTTGTATAGAAATTGTTTTACATTATGCTCTATGAACTGTTAGAACTTAATTGATGTCAAAAATCGAAATCAACAACGTATATAAAATCTTTGGTAATAATCCAAAATCAGTACTTCCAATGGTCAAGGAAGGTTCAACTAAAGATGAAATATTAGAAAAAACTGGGCACACAGTTGGATTAGATAATGTTTCTCTTAAGATTGAAGAAGGTGAAACGTTTGTTTGCATGGGTCTTTCGGGCTCAGGAAAATCTACATTAATTAGACATTTAAATAGACTTATAGATCCAACTGATGGTGAAATTTTGGTTGAGGGCACAAATGTGATGTCGCTTGATAAAGAAAAGCTAATTGAGTTTAGAAGACACAAAATGAGTATGGTCTTCCAAAGGTTTGGTTTATTCCCGCACAAAACAGTCTTGCAAAATGTTGGATATGGTTTGGAAATGCAAGGTAAGTCCGAAGATGAGAGAAATAAAATCTCAATGGAAAAAATTGATGCTGTTGGATTAAATGGATTTGAAAATCAATATCCAAATCAATTATCTGGAGGAATGCAACAGCGAGTTGGTTTGGCAAGAGCATTAGCAACAGATACGGATATAATGTTGATGGATGAAGCTTTTAGTGCTCTAGATCCACTAATAAGAAGTGATATGCAAAAACAACTTATTGATCTTCAATCAGAATTAAAAAAAACAATTGTATTTATTACTCATGATCTTGATGAGTCATTGAGATTAGGTGACCATATTGGAATTTTAAATTCAGGAAAATTAGTACAAGTTGGAACGCCAGAACAAATTATAATGAAGCCTGCAGATGATTACGTAAAAGCTTTTGTTAAAGATGTGAATAGAGCAAAAGTAATCAAAGCAAAAATAATTATGAAAAATTTAAATGATTCTGAAAATATAGATAAATCAAACGTTATTAAAGTAAATGAAGATCAATTTATTGAAGAATTTTTACCTCAAATAGTTTGTTCAGACTCAAATTGTGAAGTAGTTGATAAGAACGGTAATATTAAGGGTTATATTACTAATCAAGAATTACAGTCTTCTTTAACTAAATCTTAAAATAATATTATTTAGCAAATCTTTTATATTTTGGAAGTTTGTCATTGATTTGATAAAAATCTGACTTTGAACCTACAAATATATTTCTAAAAGTTTTTAGTTTTGTTTTACCATCAAACATTCCTGCGGAAATTGAAACATTGTCAGATTTATCAACTTTAAAAAATATACTTGCCCCACATTTATTGCAAAAACCTCTCTTGGAATTCTTAGATGAATTAAACCACTTTAAAGTGGTTTTGTTTAAAAATTTAAGTTCTTTGTCTTTAATATTTGTATAGGCTCCAAATACACCATGAGTTTTTCTGCATTGCACACAATGGCAATTAGATACACTTCTTAGTTTATTAAGTGTTTTAAACTTTACACCTTTGCATAAACAACTGGCTGTTAATACTTTTTTCATAAAAATCTTATTATATGATATTAATATTAAATTAAAAAATTAAATGTCAGTTTTTCTTAAAAGCTTCAATATCACAAAGAACTGGGTTGATTATAACAAACATATGAACATGGCTTATTATGTTTTGATATTTGATGAAGCATGGGAAGTGGCACTTGAAAAATTTAAAATGGGAGCAAGTGCAGCAAAAAATCTTAATAGAAGCACTATGGTTGTCGAGACAAACACTAAATATCTTAATGAGGTCAAAGAAGGTGAATCAGTTGATATAAACCTTACTTATTTTGACCATGATAAAAAAAGATTACACTTAAAAATGGAAATGATTGCAAGAGAGACAAAAAAAATCTCAGCATCAATGGAATGGATATCTCTATATATTGATCTCAGCAAAAGAAAGGTAACAGAATTCGAAGAAGAAAAGTTGAAGTTGATGGCTGCTTTTGTAAAGGAAAATGAAGCTAAATTTTCAAGTGAAAATCTTTTGTTCTCTTCAAAACTGAAGAAATAATTAAATATTATTCATTATCTTATTTTGGTATAGGTGCGAAATGAGTACCGATAATAACTCTAAAGGAATTGTTCTTATTATTATTGCAATGACTTTATTTGCAATGCAGGACTCACTAATCAAATTTATATTTGAAAAAGCAGCATTATATGAAATTTTTTTTGGCAGATACTTTGTTGCTGCAATTTTACTGTTTTGCTACATCAAATTTAAAAAGCAAAAGGTTAGTTTAAAAACCCACTATCCAATATTAACTTTGGTAAGGGTAGTTTTACACTTTTTGGCTTTTTCAGCGTTTTTTATTTCTCTTACTTACATGCCATTAGCAACAGCTAATGCACTTTTTTTCTCCTGCCCTTTTTTTGTATCAATCTTTGCCAAATTTTTTTTAAAGGAATTTATTGGTATTAGAAGATGGTCTGCAATTGTATTTGGTTTTATAGGGGTGTTTATAGTTTTAGATCCAAATTTTTCAGATTTTGAATACAAAAGTCTACTTCCAGTTGGATGTGCATTTTTTTATGCAGCCTCTATGACAATAACAAAATATACCTCTGACAAAGATGATGTAAACACTCAACTATTTTATTTCTATTTAATTGCGCTCATATTATGTGGAGCTATTTATCTCTTTATGGGCAATGGTCAGTTTAACAATTCTAATTTTGATCCAACAACTCAATTTATTTTTAGAGAATGGTTTTCTAACTTTGATTACACATGGAAATTTATATTATTTTTTGGTGTAGCGGCATCAATTGCTTTTCTTTGTATATTTTCTGCATACATAGTTGCATCTCCATCAGTTGTTTCTTTATTTGAATACTCTCTAATTATAATGTCGATGATACCAGGGTATTTCCTATTTAACGAGATTCCATCTGGAAGAACATTTCTAGGTGTTGCGTGTATAATAGCAGCTGGAATATACATATATTTAAGAGAGAAAGTCAGAGAGCAATACATTGCTACAGAAACACCTGTTAGAAGATGACCAAAAATTATATACCCACAATTAACATATCATCACTTATCAAAAATAATTTTGAGACCCGGAGTGCGTTAAAAACAATTAAAGAAATTGAGAAAGCTTGTGTATATATAGGTTTTTTTCAAGTGACTGGACATGGTCTTAATTTGAAAGAAATTAATAAAATATGTGGAATAGGAAACAAGTTCTTCAATTTGTCAGACAGCAAAAAAAAGAAACTATCACCAAAAAAATGGAATAAAAAAAATAAAAATCTCTATAGAGGATATTTTCCAAGTGACGTAAATGGTAAAGAAGGATTGGATATAGGAGATTTAAAAGTTACCAAGAAATATTCAACAAAAACCAAAAACCAATACATTGAATATTTAGATCTAAATACATGTTTTAACAAAAATTCTATTGAGGCCTTAAATAAATATTTCGAAAATATTTATAATTTAAGTGAAACTTTGTTTAAAAGTGTCATTAAATTAAACAAACTTAATCCAGATCTTTCAAGAAAAGCATTTTCAAGATTAAAAACACTAAGCACTTTAAGGTTTAATTATTATCCAAATCAAACAAAGCCAGTAGAAATTTCAAAACAAGATGGAGTTGCACTTGGATGTGAAACGCATGTAGATAGTGGAATATTTACAGTTCTATACCAAGATAAAAAAGGTGGTCTTCAAGTACAGAATAGAAAAACGAAAAAATGGTATGATGTGCCATTTAATAAAAAAGCTTTGGTAGTAAATACAGGAAGAGCTTTAGAGTTTTTAAGTAAAGGTAAATTTAAAGCTACAAATCACAGAGTACTATGGAATAAAAGCAAGAGACTTTCCGTTCCATTCTTCTTTGAGCCCTCTTATGACTTTAAAATGAATAAATCTTTCCTTAATTCAAAAAAATATTCTAACACAGGTAAGATTTATGAAAAATTTTTAAATCAATCTTTAAAAAAATTTATCGAATACCAGCGTTAAAATAATTTAAGTCGTTGAAAAATTATTATTACATTTTATAAACAATTCAGTTTGATGTCTAAAGTATTTGATTTATTCATAATAGGTGGCGGTATAAATGGAGCTGGTATAGCAAGGGATGCTGCTGGAAGAGGTTTGTCGGTATGTTTAGCTGATAAAGGTGAAATAGGAGGCGCAACCTCTTCTTGGTCAACAAAGTTAATTCATGGTGGCCTTCGTTATTTAGAAAATTATGAATTTAAATTAGTAAGAGAGTCTCTTAAAGAAAGAGAAATTGTTTACAAAATTGCAAGACACATCTCAAAACCAATTCCATTTATTATTCCTCATACTGATAAAATTAGATCAGCTTGGTTAATTAAATTTGGTTTGCTTTTGTATGATAATTTGGGTGGGAAAACTAGAATTCCAAAATCAAAAACATTAGATCTTAATAAAAAATTTCCTAATATTCTTAAAGAAAAATACAAAACTGGTTTTCAATATTACGATATTCAAATTGATGATAAAAAACTAACAAAACTAAATGCTAAAGATGCAAAAAGAAATAATGCCAAAATTCTAGAATACAACAAGGTTAAAAAAGCTGAAATTATTAATAATGAATGGGTCATTAGTCTTCAAAATAGAAAAAAAATAAAATCGAAAGTTTTAATAAATGCGTCTGGACCATGGATAAATGAAACTTTGCATAAAAGTATAAAAATAAAATCTAAAAATAAAATAAGGTTAGTTAAAGGAAGTCACATCATCACTAAGAAATTGTATAAAGAAGATGTTGCATTTACATTTCAAAATACAGATAAAAGAATAATATTTGTAATTCCCTACAAAAAAAAATTTTCATTAATTGGAACAACTGAAGTTGAGGTTAAATCGCCAGAAAATACTGTAATATCAAAACAAGAAACTCAATATTTAATTCGATCAGTAAATAATTATTTAAAAAAACAAATTAGCAAAAAAGATATAGTTGATACTTATTCAGGAATAAGACCTCTAATAGAAGATTTTAAAGAGGCCTCAAAAGTTACAAGAGATTATGTTTTTGATTTAAACATTGTAAAAAAATTACCACTTTTAAACATTTATGGAGGAAAACTTACTACATACAGAAAATTATCTGAGAAAGTTCTAATAGATCTTAAAACGTTTTTACCAAAAACAAAAAAAGGCCCATGGACAGATAAAAAGAAACTTTTTTAGATTCCCACACCTATTAAAAAGTGATATCGTTATTTTATAAAGCGATACATAACTCGTCGTTAAAATCAAAGATTTACGAAAGTGGGATCGGTCGTCTTTAAATTAACTTTTAAAGGAGGCTTTATGAAATTTGGTTATTTTTGCAATACCACTAACTGGACACACAAACCATATCATCAATTATTAGACGAAACTAAGGAAATCACAGAATATTGTGATCAAAATAATTGGAACTCTATTTGGTTTACTGAACACCACTTTAATCATGAAGGAATGGAGTCATGCACTAACCCAATAATGATGGGGGTAGATGCAGCTGCAAGAACAAAAAATATTAGAATAGGACAAGCTGCAAATGTAATTACATTTCATAATCCTATAAGACTAGCAGAGGATATTGCTACGCTAGATCAACTTTCAAAAGGAAGAGTTGAAGTAGGTGTTGCTAGAGGAATTTACGGTAGAGAAGCAATCAATTTAAATAAAAAAGCTGATCTTAAAGACCAGGCAAAAAACTTCAGATTGTTTGCTGAAACACTTGAAGTGCTAAAAAAAGCATGGAGTGAAAAGTTTTTTAGTCATCAAGGTGAGTTTTATACATATCCTTCTCCAAATTATGTTTGGCAACATGATATGAGTCCACCAAGTGAAGAATTTATGAATATGGAAGATAACACGATGAAAAAAATTAGTGTTTTGCCACAACCTTTTCAGAAACCTTATCCTCCTATCCATCAAGTAGTTGATGGAATTAGATCAATTGAGTGGGCAGCTGAGAATAATATTAATATTATAATGTGGATACCAACAGTAAAAGCTCTAAAGGCAAAATTTGAAGCTTATAGAAATAAAAGATCTGAGGTAACCAAAAAAAATATTCCTTTAGGTGAAGGTGTATCTCTAGTTAGAGATATGTTTGTAGCTGATACAATGGAAGAAGCTAAAGAAAAAGCTGGTGAACACATGGTAAATTATATGCGTTGGGTTTGTCATTGGCGTGGTCTTGGCAATCATATGGATCCAGGTGAAGAACTTCCAGAGACCAAAGGTAAGCTGGATTTATTAAATTATGAATTTTTACACAAAAGAAATATGTTATTTGGAACACCTGAATATGTGATTGATAAAATTCATGAATTAAAATCTGAATTAAATTTACAAAACTTACAAGTTTGGTCAAACTTTCCTGGAGTGAAACATAAAGATTGTATGAAAAGTATTAAACTTTTTACAGAAAAAGTTATGCCTCATTTTCAAGATAATTTAGGTACTGAAGTTAAAAAAGTTTCGTGATCAATTCCAAAAAAAAAATAAGCGGTGGTCAAGCTGCCGTTAGAGCTCTTAAGAGAGAAAAAACTAAACATGTTTTTGGTTTAATTGGTTCTGCAACAATGGAAATGTTTGATGCTCTTTATCATGAAAAAAGTATAAAATTTATTGGAGTTAGAGACGAAAGAACAGGCACTCATATGGCTGATGGATATGCAAGAGCGTCTAATAAGCATGGTGTAATTATTGCAGGCCAAAATGGACCAGGTGCAACAAATTTAGTGACTGGGGTAGCGCAAGCAAAAGCCGCTTTCTCTCCTGTAGTTGCGATTGCAGGTTCTTACTCAACAAAAGATAAAATGGAAGATGCTTTTCAAGGCTTAGATCAACAATCCTTGTTTGCTCCAATTACAAAAAAGACTTGGACTATAAAAAATTCTAAGGTTGTTCCTAAAGTAATTGGCGATGCATTTGATTTATCAATGAAACCAAGAAGAGGACCTGTTTGCATCAATCTTCCAAGAAACGTATTGGCGGAAAAAAATAATTACAATATTAATTTAAATAAACCTTCGTTCTCTAGTGAAAGTAATCTTAAAGGAAATAAAGAGAGAATAAATAAAGCAACTAAATTGCTACTGAAATCAAAAAATCCAACAATAATTGTTGGGGCTGGAATTAAATATAACTCAAAATATAGAGAAGTTATTAAATTGGCAGAATTGCTTAATGTTCCAATTGTTACAGCCGCAGGTCATGGAGATGCCATACCATTTAATCATAAATTAAATGCAGGGCAAATGGGACCAAGAGGCAATCCTGTTGCATCAAGATTAGTCAAAGAAGCAGATGTTATTTTGGCTATCGGTACTCGACTAGGATTTAATTCAACATTTTACTCTTATGAAAATATAAACAAAAAAGCAAAAATAATTCAAATTGAATTAGAAAAAAAAATGATTGGAAAGTATTTTCCAGTATCAATAGGAATTCATGCAGATGCTGCAACAGCAACTGTTCAATTATATAAAGAAATTAAAAAAGAAAAAATCAAATTAGATGCAAAAAAATGGACTGATTTGTATTTTAAAGAAAGAAAAGAATTTTTAAATAATAGAGAAAATGAAAATTTAGGAAAAAATTTTCCAATCCAGCCGAAAGGTTTGTTTAAACAACTAAGAAAAGTTTTACCTAAAAATTCGGCCATCACTTTAGATGCAGGAACCTTGTGCTTACAAGCAACAGACGCTTTAGAATACTATGATCCCCCTTCTCTATTTACACCTTTAGATTTTGGCCTAGTTGGTTTTTCTTTCGCTTGTGGACTTGGAGTTAAAGTTGCAAAACCCAAAAAAACAGTTGTAAGTTTGATGGGCGATGGTGGTTTTGGAATGACTATTTCTGAATTAAGCACAGCTGTTGAATATGAAATAAATACAACAACTATAGTGATGAATAATCAAAGTTGGGGAGCCGAAAAAGCTTATCAAAAAGATTTTTTTGGTAAAAGATATTTAGGTGCTGATATAACAAGTCCATCTTTTGATAAAGTTGCCGAATTATATGGTGCAAAAGGATATAAAGTTAAAAAAGTTTCTGAAATAAATGAAGCAGTTAGAGCAGCAATAAAAAGCAATAAACCCTCTGTGATTGATGTTGATGTAGATCCGAAAGCATTATACAGTTTTAGAAGAGATAGTTTTCAACATAGAATTAAAAAATGAAATTAGAACTAAGAAAATTTACAAAATTTGTAGACAAAACCTTTATTGAGGGAGGTAAGGAAGCAAAAGAGCCTGTATTATTAGTATCTGTTGCTGCAGTTTTTAAAAATCCTTGGCATGGACAAGGCTTTGTAGAAAATTTAAGACCTGTGATTTTAGATCTTGCACCAAAATTAGGAGATATTCTTGTACCAGAACTGATCAAGGAAATTGGTTCTCCAGAAAAAATACTAGCGTATGGCAAAGCAGGAGTGGTTGGTTTGGATGGAGAAATAGAGCATGCATCTGCTTTTATTCACACTTTGAGATTTGGAAATAAATTTAGAGACGCTGTGGGAGGCACATCTTATTTAAGTTTTACAAATACAAGAGGATCTGCAGGATCAAAAATTTCTATTCCGATGATGCATAAAACAGACTCTGGACTAAGACCTTACTATCTGACTCATGAATTTACTATTCACGATGCACCATTTAATGACGAAGTAGTTATTGCAATAGGTGGAGCATCTAGTGGAAGAGCACATGCTAGAACTGGTGATCGATATCAAGATATGAAAGAAATGGGTATAGAACCTAAATAAATCTTAATGACCACTGGAACTACTGCTTCTGGAACTTTTTACTCGTATAATAAGAAAGACCAAGAAATTCCAATTGTATTTGTTCATGGTGTAGGTTTGACCCTCGAGATTTGGAAACCTCAATTAGATTTTTTTAATGATTATAGTACTCTTGCATATGATATTCTTGGTCATGGAAAATCATCTTTAGATAAGGAAATAATTTCGTTTGATGACTTTTCGGATCAATTAATTGATTTAATTAACCACCTTAATATAAAAAAAATTCATTTGGTTGGTTTTTCAATAGGTTCTTTGATTGCGAGGAATTTTGCTATCAATCACAGTTCACATTTACAATCACTAACTCTTTTATGCTCAATATATAAAAGGACCAAAGAGCAACAAAAAATTGTAAATCAAAGATTTGAACAAGCAAAGAAAGATCTTAAATTGTCAAGACAAGCTCTTAAAAGATGGTTTACAGACAAGTATATTGATAACCATCCAAGTATTTATGATAAAATTAGCTCTATTTTAGCAGCTAATAATATGGAGCATTTTCTGAAAGTTTATGAGCTGTTTGTAAAACATCAAAATGATGAGGATTTTAATAAAATTCAAAATCACACTTTAGTTATGACTGGAGAATATGACATTGGCTCTACAGTTAAAATGTCTCAAGAATTGAATGCTTTAATACCAAAAAGCCAATTAAAGATAATCAAGGATGGAAAACATCTTTGTGGTATTGAGTGTGCCGATGATGTAAATTCATCTCTAAACAATTTTATCAAAGAAAATGAGTAAACTAAAAAAATATCAAATGTATATTGATGGACAGTGGGTCGATGCTGAAAACAATAAAACATTTGAAACTTTAAACCCTGAAAATAATGAACCTTGGGCAATTGTTCCAGAAGCAAGTGCTAAAGATACTGATAAAGCGGTTAAAGCTGCGCAAAAAGCATTCGAAGGTGAATGGCCTAAATTACTTCCTAAGGAAAGAGCAAAATTTTTAAGAGCTATTGGGGACCAGTTAAGAGAAAATGCAGAAATGCTTGGGGAAATAGAAACAATAGATACAGGAAAATTGTTTAGAGAAACAAAAAAACAAGCAATCTATATTGCAGAATACTATGATTACTACGCAGGGTTAGCTGATAAAGTTGAGGGTACAGTTTTGCCAATTGATAAACCAAATATTCAAGCAATTACCACTAGAATACCGATAGGTGTGGTGGCAGCCATTATCCCTTGGAACTCGCAAATGTTTTTAACTGCTACTAAATTAGCTCCATCACTTGCAATGGGAAATACAGTTGTAATTAAATCATCAGAACTAGCACCTGCGGTATTATTTGAATTTGCCAAATTAATTGAAAAAACTGGGATACCCAAAGGAGTAGTAAATGTCATAACTGGATTTGGAGACCCATGTGGAAAAACTTTAACAGCGCATGATTTAGTTGAAAAAATTGCTTTCACAGGTGGACCAGAAACCGCAAGACATATAATTAAAAATTCAGCAGAAAATCTTTCTGAAGTGAGTTTAGAACTTGGAGGAAAAAGTCCAGTGGCTGTTTTTGATGATGCCGAGCAAGAAAATGCAATTAATGGAATTACAGCAGGAATTTTTGGAGCAAGCGGTCAAAGTTGTATAGCTGGTTCAAGACTTTATATTCAAAAGGGTATCTATGACGAATTTTTAAACAAACTTTCTGAAAGAGCTTCTAAAATAAAAATAGGAGCACCTATGGATCCTGAAACTGAAATGGGCCCTTTGAGTAATTTTAAACAATTAGAAACAATAGAAAAAAATATTAAAGAAACTATTGATCAAGGTGGAAAAATTAAATGTGGTGGTGAGAGACATTCCTTTTCAAATAAAGGTTATTACTTTCCACCGACTATAATTGAATGTGATAATCATAATTTACCTGTTGCAGAAAATGAATTATTTGGACCTGTTTTATCTGTAATGAAATTTGATACTGAAGAAGAGGTTATCTCAAAAATGAATGACAATCAGTATGGATTATCTTCTGGAGTATATACCAGCAATTTATCTAGAGGTATGAGAGTATCAAAAGCAATTAGAGCTGGAATAACATTTGTTAATACTTACAGATTAATTTCACCGTCAGCTCCGTTTGGAGGTATCAAGGATAGTGGATACGGTAAAGAGGCAGGAATTGACTCAATTAAAGATTATACAAGAGTAAAAACAACTTGGTTCTACACATCAGATGAACCATCTTTAGACCCATTCTCAATTAGATAATAGTTTAAAATAAGCTAATTTTGTCATTGAATATTCAGATTATTCATACTTAAATTAGATTTTATAAATTGTTAACAATAATGAGGAAGATAATGAGAAAACTATTTATCGCTGCATTTATGTTTGTATCAAGCTTTGGTTCAAACGTTATGGCAGACGGACATTCGATCAAAATGGGAATCATTTTAGGATTTACAGGTCCTATTGAATCTCTTACTCCAGCTATGGCTGCATCTGCAGAGCTTGCATTTAAAGAAGCTTCAGATTCAGGTTCATTACTTGGTGGAAAAAAAATTGAAGCAATGAGAGCAGACTCAACTTGTGTTGACTCAGCAGCAGCAACAGCGGCAGCTGAAGGTTTAATTTCAGGTGGTGTAGCTGCAATTATGGGAGCTGACTGTTCAGGTGTTACAGGTGCTATTGCAACAAATGTTGCTGTACCAAACGGTGTTGTAATGATTTCACCTTCAGCAACCTCTCCAGGATTAACTACTCTAGATGATAATGGATATTTCTTTAGAACTGCTCCATCAGATGCTAGAGGTGGTCAAATTTTAGCTGACATTACTAAAGACAGAAAAGTAAAAAGCATTGCAATCACTTATACTAACAATGACTATGGAAAAGGTTTAGCTGATGTTTACAAAGCAGCAGTTGAAGCTCATGGTATTAAAGTTACAACTGTAACTGCTCATGAAGATGGTAAAGCAGATTACTCATCAGAAGTAGCAACTCTTGCTTCTGCTGGTGGTGATGCTGTAGCCGTTATTGGTTATCTTGACCAAGGAGGAAAAGGAATTATTCAGGCTTCTTTAGACTCTGGTGCATTTGATACTTTCGTATTATCAGATGGTATGATTGGTCAATCATTAGTTGATGCATTTGGTAAAGACTTGAGCAAATCATTTGGATCTCTACCAGGTTCTACTGGTAAAGGTGCAGGTGTATTTGCAGAAGTTGCAAAAGCTGGTGGTATAGATTCATCTGGTCCTTACACTGGAGAGTCTTACGATGCAGCTGCTTTAATCGTTCTTGCAATGCAAGCAGGTAATTCTGCTGACAGAGCATCTATTGCAAAAAATGTAATGGATGTTGCTAACGCTCCTGGTACTAAAATCTACCCAGGTGAATTAAAGAAAGGTTTAGACTTACTAGCAAAAGGTAAAAAGATAAATTACGAAGGTGCTACTGGAGTATCTTTTACTGAAGTTGGTGAAGCTGAAGGTTCTTTCTTAGAGCAAGAAGTTAAAGGCGGAAAATTCAAAACTAAAAAACAAAGATAATTTAAATCTTATTTTAAAAAGCCCTGGTAAATTAGTTTGCTGGGGCTTTTTTTATATCTGCTCTCAAAATTACAAATAAAATAATTATCAAAAAAGGAATGCACATAAAATTTACTATTTTCCAACTCAACAATGAAATTAAAATTCCTGCTGATAAACTTCCAATTGCTGTAGCAGAAAAAACTATTAGATCATTAAATCCTTGGGCTTTAAATTTTTCTTGCTCATCGTAAGTGGTAACTAACAAGCTAGTTCCCGAGATATATAGAAAATTCCATCCTATACCTAAAAATATCAATGAGGCAAAATAATTTATAAAAGTTGGTTCAAATAAGCTTAATGATATTGTCAAAGCATAGAAAAAAACTCCCATGTACATTATATTTGAAAAGCCAAATCTCTTTATTAGGTTACCTGTGAACAACGATGGAAGAAACATTCCAAGTACGTGAAATTGGATAACCAATCCAACTTTGTCTACACTTAATTTATGGACATAATGCATACTAATTGGAGTAGCTGTCATTAAAAATGCCATAACCACATAACCAAAAGTAGCAGCTACCATTGCTTGTACAAATTTTGGATCAGAAATAAATTCTTTGTAAGTCCTAACATTAGTATTTGTTGAATTGTTGTTGTTAGTAATTTTTGAATTTTTATAAAAACTTAAAAAAATTGCAGGCATAATAGTAAGACATGCTAATGCGATATACGATCCAACATAAACATGATCACTAATTAAATCTTTTGTTTTATTTGCTAAAGTAATTCCTATAAATGCAGAGACAATTCCGGCTAACAAAAGCATAGAAACTGCCTTGGGTGCTTTATCTTTTTCAACTGTTTCAGCTGCTGCAAATCTATACTGGTGAATGAAAGCCATTCCAGTACCAAGTAAAAAACAAGAAAATGAAAATATTATGAAGCTATTAATAAAGATTGAGTATGCAGCAAGTAAACAAGCTAAAGAGCTACCTATAGATGCCAAAACAAAACCTAAACGTCTGCCAATAATTGACATAACTTTTGCAGCAAAAATAGTAGAGATTGCTATACCAACTACATAAATTGAAGGAGGAAAAGTAGCTAATGATTTAATAGTTGAAAGCTGACTTCCGATTATTCCACTTAAAAAAACTGTTACATTGGCTGCTGTGAAACCAAAAACTTGGCTTGAAATAAGAAGTGAAAGATTTCTGTTCATTAAAACATATACTTGTCAGCCATATACATAGCCCAAGCAATAGCAGCACCTAAAATAATATATTTCATGTTTAATTATTTTATTTCTATTTTTTCTGGAAGTATACCTTTAGGTCGGTACCTCATTATGAATAACAAACCTAAACCCATCAATAAAAATCTAAAATAAGGAACACTTTCAATAAGATGAGCTTTGATAGCGTTTGTTTCAGGAATACCTGCTGTAAAGAAGTTAATTAAAAACATTGAAATTGGTGCTGCTTCGATCCATAAAAACCATACAACAAAGCCACCTAAAATTGCACCAAAATTGTTTCCACTTCCTCCAACAATTACCATTACCCAAATTAAGAATGTATATCTCATTGGTCTATAACTTCCTGGTGTAAATAATCCGTCCTGAGTTACTAGCATTGCTCCTGCAATTCCGACAATTGCTGAACCTAAAATAAATATTAGCAAATGTTGTTTCACAACATTTTTACCCATAGCATTTGCTGCTTCTTCATTATCTCTTATTGCTCTCATCATTCTTCCCCATGGAGAATAAAGAGCTTTCTGCGTAAGAATTAAAAGTGTTATAACGACAACTAAAAATAAACCTGAGTAACAAAGTTTAACAAATATTGAAGAGCCTTCTATTACGAATTGATTTAACGCTGCTTGTCTTTCGGATAAATCAGTAATTAGATCTAACTTACTAGATTTAAACTTTTCTACTAAATTTATAAACCAATCAGTGGTCTGCAGATCGACCTCATATGGAGCTGGCCTCTTTAAGCCAATAACATTTTTAACACCTCTAGTTAACCAGTCCTCATGCTTAATTATTGCTATTACAATTTCTGAAATCAATAGTGTTGCAATTGCTAGATAATCAGCTCTTAAACCTAAAGCAACTTTTCCAACTATAAACGCTAAACCTCCAGCAAATAATGCACCTACGATCCAGGAGAAAATAATAGGTAAACCAAACCCACCGAGAAAACCAGTAGTTGCAGGATTTACAGATTCAATTTTTTCAATACCTGGTTCCGCTGTAACTCTGATAATTATGATAGCTGCAATAATTAGAGCTGCAATACTGTAAGTTCTTAGTTTTGATTTTTCAAAATTTTTCAAAATAAATCTGATAACTAAAACCATTACAATGATGAGCCATAAGCACATTAAAATATCAAATCCACCAGCTCTCCATGCTTCTTGGACAGGATCAACTGAAATTATTACTGCAGCAAGACCTCCTAAAGCTGTGTATCCCATTATTCCAAAATTTATTAAACCAGCATAACCCCATTGTATGTTTGCGCCCATGGTCATGACTGCTGAAATTAAGCAAAGATTAAATATTGATAATGCAATATTCCATGATTGAAAAATTCCAACCAATAGAATTAGAACCATCATGATACTGTATGCTGCAATAACGTTTAGATTTTTTCTCACAATACTTTCCCTTTGAATATCCCTGATGGTCTATAAAGTAATACAATCACCAAGATTGAAAATGAAACTGCAAATTTGTAATCGGTCGAAAGTAATTGAATTAGGCCTTCTGGTTCCATACTTTCAGGTAATATGTACATAAAAAATTTCTTATATGCATATGTTAATAAAATTTCTGAAAAAGCAATCACATAGCCACCCAAAAATGCACCAAAAGGATTTCCAATTCCTCCAACAATTGCTGCAGCAAAAATAGGAAGCATATTATTAAAGTAAGTGAAAGGTTTAAAACTTTTATCTAAACCATACAAAGCTCCTCCAATAGTAGCTAAAATTCCTGCAATTACCCAGGTTACCAATACTATTTTCTTAGGATCTATTCCTGAAAGCAAAGCAAGATCTTCATTATCTGAGTAAGCTTTCATGCTTTTTCCTGTTTTAGTTTTATTTAAAAACCAGAACAATAAAGAGACTAAAACTATTGTAACAAAAATAGTAATGACCTGAGTAGATTTAAGGGCAAGGCCTTCGTTTAAACCTGTCATTTCTTTAAATTCTCTAGCCTTGATAATGAATTTTTCTCCATCAAAAAACCTTCTATCTCCTGGACCTATTATAATTCTAACAACTGCTTGGGTCACAAACATCACACCGATACTAACCATAGCAAACTGAACTGGAGGACTTTTTTGAGTTCTGTAATACTTAAAAACAAATTTATCGATTGTAAGCATGTATAAAATCATAAAAAAAATACCAAATGGAAGTGCAATTAAAGCTGTAGGCAGAACTCCAAGAGAAATACCTAAAGATTGAAAATACCAAGTGAATAAAATTGTCATCATGGTTCCAAATGACATCATGTCTCCAGTTGCAAAATTAGCAAATCTCAGAATTCCATAAATTAAAGTAACAAAAATTGCACCCAAAGCTAATTGAGAACCGTAAGTAAGTCCTGGAATAAAAATATAATTTAGTAAAAGAATTATTGCATTAATAAGATCCATATTATCCTCCTAAGAAAGAGCTTCTTACTCTTGGATCGTTCAATAGTTGTTTGCCAGTACCTGAATAACGATTTTCTCCAGTAACTAATACATAGCCTCTATCAGAAATATTTAATGCTTGTTTAGCATTTTGTTCTACCATTAAAATAGCAACATTAGTTCTTTTTACTTTAACGATATGATCAAACAATTCATCCATAACAATTGGTGATACCCCTGCAGTTGGTTCATCTAACATTAGTACTGTCGGTTTAATCATTAACGCTCTTCCAAGTGCAACTTGTTGTCTTTGACCACCAGATAATTCACCTACCATTTGGTTTCTTTTTTCTCTAAGGATTGGAAATAGTTCGTAAATT
Organism: Candidatus Pelagibacter sp. HIMB1715; assembly: GCF_052047595.1. Lineage (NCBI taxonomy): Bacteria > Pseudomonadati > Pseudomonadota > Alphaproteobacteria > Candidatus Pelagibacterales > Candidatus Pelagibacteraceae > Candidatus Pelagibacter > Candidatus Pelagibacter sp. HIMB1715. The sequence continues at coordinate 127,023 of NZ_JBNAJY010000003.1, forward strand.
TCCTCAATAATATTTTTTATCTCAGAGTTTACTAAAAAGGCGCCCATTTCTAAATTTTCCTCAACTGTCATTCCCGCAAAAACATTTTTGGTTTGAGGAACAAATGAAATTCCTTGTTTAACTCGATCTTGTGGAGAAAGTTTTGAAATATCTTTACCGTCAATTTTAACTGATCCAGATTTTAAATTTAATAAACCTAACATTGCTTTCATAGCTGTAGATTTTCCAGCTCCATTAGGACCTAGAATAGAAACAATTTCTCCTTTGTTTACTTCAACAGAACAAGAATTAATTATATCTGGTCCATTTCCATAACCACCAGTCATCTCTATTCCTTCAAAATATGCCATTAAACTTCATCCTTTAATTTTGATCCTCTGCCAAGATAACTTTCTATTACCTTTTCATCTTTTTTAGCTTCATCAACCGTACCCTCAAATAAAACTGACCCTTCAGCCATAACAATTACAGGATCACATAATCTTCCTATAAAATCCATATCATGCTCAATCATACAAAAAGTATAACCTTTTTCTTTATTTAGCTTTTCGATTGCAGTACCGAGATCTTTTAATAAAGTTCTATTTACTCCTGCTCCTACTTCATCCAATAACACTAATTTTGCATCAACCATCATGGTTCTTCCAAGTTCTAACAATTTTTTTTGTCCTCCAGAAAGATTACCTGCAAGCTCATTTGACAAATGTCCTAAATTTAAAAATTCAACTACTTCTTTTGCTTTTTCTTTAACTTCTGCTTCCTCTTTTGCAACTAACCCTGGCTTAAATAATGCTGTCATTAGCTTTTCACCTGATTGATTTCCTGGAACCATCATTAAGTTTTCTAGAACAGACAAATTTGAAAACTCATGTGCTATTTGAAAAGTTCTAAGCAATCCTTTTGAGAATAATTCATAAGATGGAACATCTGTGATATTTTCTTCATCAAATGTTACACTCCCACCTGAAGATTTTAAATTTCCAGCAATTAAATTAAATAAAGTTGTTTTGCCAGATCCATTTGGACCAATTATACCTGTGATAGTTCCTCTTTTAACTTTAATAGAACAATCAGAAACTGCAGCAAGTCCTCCAAAATACTTTGATAAATTATTTATCTCTAAAATATTTTCAGACATTTATTTATCTAATCTTTTGTAAATACTATTTAAAGTTTTCTCTAATGATTTATAAAAACCAGCTTTTGTCAATTCATTGACACCTTGCTCGTTTAATCCTTTAGGTGTTTGCGATTCTTTAACTAACTCTCTTAAGTTTTCTTTAGAATGTATAACAGCATCTTCTGACAAAGCTAAAAACAAAGAAGTTATATATTTTTGAGCATTATTTCTTTTTACCCCTTTTTTAACTAACCAATCAGACATTACTCTTTGCATTTCATAAAAAGGTGCCATCATTCCAGAAGTAGACCAAAAGTTTATTGAAGATTTTTCATTTTTAATTTCTATAGTAGTTCCTAAATGATTAAAAAAAGCTTTTACTTTTGAATTTGGTGGACATATTGGAACTGGTCCTTTCTTTAATGATATTGGTGGCAAAGGAATTGCTCTTACTATTTTTGCTTTTACTTTAATGGCTTTTTTTAACTGTGATAGAGTAATTGTAGATATAAAGCTAACAATTGTTTGGCTAGACTTAAATTTTAAATCTTTAATTATCTTCTCTCCAACCGTAGGTGTAATAGATAAAAATACCCAAGTAGATTCATCAACAATTTGTTGATTATCTTTAGCAATAACTATTTTTTTGAACTTTTTTTTTAAACTTTTGGCAATCTGTTTATTCCTTGGAGAAATTATTATTTTTTTATATTTAAGACTGGATTTACATATTCCAGTTATTACTGAAGATGCAATTTTACCCGTACCAATAAAACCTAAAATCATAATATTTTGGTTACTTTATATTGATTATATTGAATTAATTAACAAAAAAAGATCCTCTAATTCGTAACAATTCTCTGCTTAATTCTTTATTTTCTTTGAAAGGTTTTCTTCCATGAAGCCAAAAATAATTATTTGCAATTATAGAGCAACCAACCGGTAACTTTGTAATTACTTTATTTTCACTTCCTTCCAGAGCATCAGATAATCTCTGTAAAAAATTACCCTGTTCCATGTTTTTCGGTTCAGGAAATTGGTCAATATATGAAATATGTGGTCTTCCTTTATCATCTGAAGAAAAAACTGGATGCTCAACTTTATAATCTACATTTTTACTCTTAGGTGAGCTCCAAAGAAAATCTTGTTTACCCACAGGATCATTTGATAGTTTTTTGCAATGTTCCCAATCATCTAAATGCAACATCGCAGTCTCTCCACCATCTACATTTTCTTCTTCTAACTTTGTCATAATTAACCAATCAGTAATTTCTTTAACATAAGTTCCATCTGTATGAAGATCCATATTACGGTAAGCTTTTCTTAAATAAGAGTCACTCGCGTCTTCGTGTTTAACATGGAAACGAGCATAGTATTTTCCTGCCATCGAATCATGGTTAGGATTTCCAATTAAATAGGCAATGGCAGTTGATAATTTTACCAAAAATTCATCATTAATTTTCGGTGAAATATTTTTTGGCCCAATTATAAAACAACCAGTTGAACGATCTCTAATTATTGAGTTCATTAGTTTACTAAGTTGATTTTCTGTTAAATCATCTAAACTTTTTGCTATTGTAAACCTTGTGAAAGGCTTTAGTTCTAAAGCTGTTAAGTCGAATTTATTAAATGGAAAAACTAATTTCTCAATAATCTCATCAGTAATTTTAATATTCAAAATTCTATTTGATTTATCATGTTCTTGAATTTCTAAACCAGTTATTTTTTCCATAAGAAACCTTAAGTTAACTTTTTTAATAAATCAATTTTATTTAGAAATAATTAACTAATATTGCCATACTTATGGCAGAGAAAATTGTTGGATAAACATAATTTTTTTTAAAGATAAAAAAAACAATTAAGGATAGTAAAACAACAACAAATCTTACTAGGTAGCTTGAATCATCCATTACACCAACTGGAAAAATTATTGTTCTTGCAATTAGAGCTGCTAAAGTTGCATAAGCTAAACAATTAAACCATTTAAATATCTTAGAAGTTTCTTTTATAACCTCTGAGCTTACTGCCCCAAGAAATCTTGATAAAAAAGTTGCGAGGGAAGTAACCAAAATTGCTAAAACGATACTAGTTGACATTTTTTTCTCCTATTAAATAAGCAATAGTCCCACCAACTACTCCACCTAATAAAATAGACCATTCTGGTGAAAAAAAATAAAAAACAGGTCCTAAAATAATTCCAAGTAAAACTGATAAAGTAACTTGTCTTGTCTTAGATGCTCCTACCATCATGCATAAAAAATAAACAGGATTTAAAATAGCTAAACCCATCATCATTTCTTTATTTAAATATTCTGAAAAATAGAAACCTATTAAAGTTCCAATTACAGCAACACTCCAAGTTGCGCTTCCAATCCCTATCCAATAATCAATTCTATATTTTTCTGGAATAGTCTTATAATTACTCTTCATAATCAGCCAAGCTGATACAGCTATGAAATGGCATGAAAAATAATATTTCCACTTTGGTTGATCTTCATGCATCATTAATGGAAACAAAGAAACAGCCATTGGATATAAACGAGCATTAACAAACCAAACTGCTAGAAAAATATTTAATAAAGAAGCACCAACCAATAAAGACTCTGCCATAACCAGAGATCCTGGCAAAGCGTAAGTAAGCATTGTAGAAAAAACGCTTTCTTGAATGTTAAAGCCAAGATTTTTTAAAAGAGCGCCTATAGCAATAAAGCAACAACCTAATGCTATTGCCGGACTATCATGTGCTAGTATTGATTTATATCCTTTAAAAAAGAAATCTTTATTTATCATTAGCCACCAAGGAATAGTCTACCAACATCAGGGTTTTGCAATAACTCATCCCCTTTGCCAGCAATTGCAGTTTGTCCAGATACTAATACATATCCAATGTCTGCAAATTCTAAACCTTTTTTGGCATTTTGTTCTACTAAGATTATAGTTTTCTTTTCATTTTGTTGAAGATCTTTAAGTATCTCAAAAACCATATCGATATATCTTGGTTCTAAGCCAATTGATGGTTCGTCAACCAACAACACTGATGGTTTCATAACTAATGCTCTAGAAATTTCTAACAATCTTCTTTCGCCGCCAGATAAAACTTTAGCAGGTTGATTTCTTCTATTTCTTAATCTTTCATATTTTTCTAAAATTCTTTCAGCTTCCTCAAAAGACTCTTCGGTTTTATCTTTAATATATCCACCCATTAATAAATTTTCTTCAACTGTCATATCTGGAAATACTGAGTTATCTTGTAAAATATATGCAATTCCAACTGATTTTAATTTTTCAGCTGGTGTAAGATTTGTAATTTCCTTGCCTTCTATTTCAATTTGACCAGAGAAAATGTTTGTAAATCCATAAATTGAATGAAGAATTGTAGATTTACCAGCTCCATTTGGTCCAATCAAACATAATGATTGTGCTTTATTCACAAATAGATCAAAATTATGTAAAATTTCCATTTTACCATATCCGGCATTTAATTTTTTTATCGTTAAATGTATTTCATCTGGAGATAATTTTTTTAAATCTTCTGGCGTTGGAGCTTTTCCTAAAACTTCGTATTGATTAGACATTATTGAGCTCCTAAATATGCGTCGACAACTCTTTTGTCGTTTTTAATTTCATCTGGTGAGCCATTCGCCAACATTTTACCATGTGCCAAACAAAATATATTTTCAGCTAATTGCATGATTACTCTCATATTATGTTCTATAACTAGAAGCGTAATTCCAAAATCTTGATTTACTTTTATTAATCTATCTATAATTCCATTAATTAATGTTGGGTTTATACCAGCTGTAGGTTCGTCTAATAATAACATTTCTGGTTCATTCATTAATGCCATAGCAAGCTCTAGAAGTTTTTGTTGTCCAAATGATAAATCTCCTGCTCTTAGTTTTCTCTTTTGATATAAACCTACGAAATTTAATAAATTTTCTGCTTTTTCTGTGAGCTCTTGAGGTATTTTAGAAAACAGTTTTAATAAACTTTCATCACTTCCTTTATGGCTAATAAGCATATTATCAATGCAGTTTAGTTTTCCATAAATTCTTGTTTGTTGAAATGTTCTTAACAATCCTAGCTTTGCTATTACGGGAACAGGAAGCTCAGAAACTTCTTTTCCATTAAATTTAATTGAACCTTGGTCAATTGGATAAGTGCCTACTATTGAATTGAACAAAGTGGTTTTTCCTGATCCATTAGGGCCAATCAATCCTACAATTTTACCTTTTTCAACTGACATTGAGATATCAACATTAGCTTTTACTCCCCCAAAAGATTTACTAACGTTACTAACTTCTAAAATACTCATTTTATCTCTACCTGAGCCTTTCGATCAGCTTCATCAACTACTTCTCCAAATCTGTGAGGATATTTTTCTCTCAACCAACCCATTAATCCTTCAGGGAAATAAATCACAATCACCACAATTAAAACTCCCAAGGCTACATACTGCCAACCTAGGAAGAATGTCCAAAATCCTTCTTTAAAAATATGGAATATTGTTGCACCGATAACTGGTCCCCAAAGAGTTCCTTTACCACCTAATATTGCCATCAAAACCATGAACACTCCCATTTCTCTTCCATCAAAAGCAACATCTGTTGAGTCGATATATCCAACAAGGCCTCCCATTATTCCTCCTGCTAGACCACAAAAAAATGCAGAAATCATCCAACCAATAATTTTATATTTCATTGTTGCAATTCCCATAGCTTCAGCCTTGTCTTCATTGTCTCTGATTGCATTAAGGATTAATTTAAATCTAGTAGAGTAAATCGCTTTCACAGTTATAAATGTCAAAACTAAAACTATAAAACTTAAAAAGTAAAAGAATTCTCCTCTAGCTTCTAAGCCTCCTATGTTGGGAAAAGGTGGAGTAGTAAAACCTTGTCCTGCTCCAATAATTTCAATTCCTCCAGAAATTTCACCAGCAGCTACTCCTAATCCTAGAGTACAAATAGCAAAATAATGACCTCTCAATCCTAATATTGCATAACCAATTAAACCAGCAACAATAGTTGGAACTACTGCGGCAACAACAAGTCCCATCGCCATACCTTGGAAAAATTGGGTAGGAGTATGTACAAATGTTTTTTCACCACCACTTTCTGTCCATTCTGCTAATGGAAAAAACATTCCAACTTGAACTGAAGCACACAAATACATACCTAGTCCATAGAACAAAATATTTCCAAATGTATTGTAGCCCATTTCTCCTCCTTGAATATTCCAAGTGGTTGCAAGAACAATTAGAATGCAAAGAATTGATAATTGTACTTTAAATGCTGGAAATATAAATGGTGCTACTAAACCAAATATTAAAATTCCTATATAAAGTATTAAATTATTTTTGTTCATATAGACTATTAATTTTTTCTCTGAAATTTTGATCTACTGTAAAATAATGACCATCTTCATCATGTACACTTGAGCCTGATGAATGATATTCATCTAAGTGTTTTTTAAATTTATCTATGTCAACTTCAACTGTTTGACCTTGATTATCATTGATTTTAACTTTCCTCATTTTAAGTACTCTCTCTTTCTTGAAAGTTTAAATCTTCGATAAACTAAGATTAAAACTAATAATAAAAATACTGATCCAATTCTAAACTCTGTTCCTAAAATATAATCTGCAAATTCCTCAAAAACTCCTAATCCCATACCTGACATTGCAACACCTGGTAAATTTCCTAAACCAGCAACAATTACAATCATGAAAGATCTAATCGTATAAGGTAAACCCATATAGGGGTGAATAGTGAATGTTATAGAGATTAAAGCTCCAGCTACACCACATAAAGCAGCATTAATTCCAAAAGTTGCTGCGTATACTTTTTCAGTATCTACACCTAAAATTTTTGCAGCACGTGCATTTTGAGCGGTTGCTCTAATTGCCCGTCCAAGTTTAGATTTTTTCATATAAATCACTAAGCAAACTGCAAATAAAATACTGATAAATGCTGAAAATATTTTTGAATTAGGAAGAACAACATTATTATCGAACAACATTGTTGTACCATAATGCGAATTTGCAAGCACAACATCTGCACCAAATGCAAAGTTCATTAATTGCATGAATAAAATACTTATTCCAAATGTAGCTAAAATTGATATAAATAAATCTCTATCGACTACTTTATTTATAACCAGCTTATAGATCGCAATACCTACGAAATACATTATAATTGGAGCAACAATTACTCCCCATGCTGGATGAATACCATAAAGATACATAAAGTACGCAATGTATCCTCCTAAAATAACAAGATCTCCTTGAGCAATATTAATTATATTCATAACACCCCATTGAAGTGCCATTCCATAAGCAATTAATGCGAACAATACTCCTAAAAGAATACCATCCAAGCAAGCTTGAACAGTTATCATTGGGTATTGAAATACAAGAAAATCCATAAAATCTTTTTTGGTTTATATAAAAAAAAGCCCCCTATTACTAGGGGGCTCAATTTTTAATTATTATCTTTCAGACCACTTAGGCATTGGGTGAATTAACTTAGCAGATGCCCATTTTAATGGAGCAACAACTTTGTTTTCACACTTACCAGCATCATCACACATTACTTGGAAAAGTACCATTGGCTTATCAACGTTCTGACCGCCAGGTGCAAATTTAATATTTCCATAGAATGTTTGCATGTTAGTAGCTGCAAGAGCATCTCTTACTTTCTTTTGATCAAAAGAATTGGCTCTTTCAAATGCATCTTTGAACACCAATAACGCAGCTGAAGACTCAGCAGATTGGTATGGTGGATCATATCCAAACTCTTTCTCAAAGTCTGCAGCATAGGTCATTCCATCCTTAAAGAAATCATCTTTATAAGTTAGAGATTTATGCCATTGAGAAGCACATAGTGCATACTGAGAATTAGCACCATGTTGTTTTGATAATTTCGCTGCATCACAGTGAGTCATAGCCAACATCGGAACATCAACCTTCATTTCAGCAATTTGTCTTACTGCAGTCAATGCACCTTTAGTATGACCTGATACAACTAAAACATCTGGTTTCATTTGTTTAACTTTAATCAAAGTTGCAGCCATATCATTTAACTCTTTAGGCAGTTTGTCATCGATTATGATTTCAGATCCAGTTCTTTCTGCAGCATCTAAAATACCTAATCTAACATCTTGTGAAAAAGCATCTTGTTCAAATGCTTGAGCAATTCTTACTGGTTTTCCACCATTTAGCTCAACTGCTGTTTCAATTGCTACATCAAGATATAAGTTTGCCGGAGCTAATACTGCAAATAGATATTTGTAACCTTTGGTAAACAAAGATCTAGAAGCACCATTCGCCTCTACCATTGGAACACCATATTTTTCAGTTACAGGTGCAATAGCTTTTGTAAGACCTGAACTGTATGGGCCAAGCATAAACTCAACACCATCTTGTGAAATTAATCTTTCTGCAAGCTGTGCAGCTCTCTTAGGGTTTGATTCATCATCGTAATAGATAATGTCAAACATGTAAGTTTTTCCACCAACTTTTACACCACCCATGCTGTTAATTCTGTCAACGGCCATGTTATAACCATTTTGAGTATGAACACCATTTGATGAGTACTTACCAGTTAAGGAAATTGCAGCACCTAAAATAATTTTGTCACCAACTACTTTTGCAAAAGATGCAACGGAAGTTGAAAATAAAATTACTAATGCAGAAACAAAACTTAAAATTATTTTATTTAACTTCATTTTATTTCCCCTTTAATTAATTAATTAATGAGTAATTAAATAAACAAATTGCATAGAATGCAAGTAGCAATAAAGACTAAGTTTGAGTTTAATACTGTTGTGTAATAACAATAATTCCAGCAATAATTACTAAAACACACGCTGAAATTGTATTAATAGTTTTCGGATTTGCAGTAATCCATTTAATCAATTTTTGTGCAAGTATCGCATAACCAATCAGAGATAAAAAATCTAACACAATGTAAGTTGTAATTAAAATTGTAAATTGAGCTAAAAGATTGGAACTAAAATCAATAAATTGTGGAAATATAAAAGGAAAAAACATCCAAGCTTTAGGACTGGTTCCTGCAACTAAAAATCCATCTCTAAAAAAAGATAAATTACTTTTTGTGACTTCTTCTTTATCTTTTAAATTTTTTGGACGAGACTTATAAATATCATAAGCAAGATACAAAATGTAAAGAACTCCAATCCATTTAAAAATATTAAGAATTAATGAATTTTCTGAAAAAAATGAACCTATTACAAAAATTACCAAAGTAGCTTGAATTAAATTTGCAGTAACATCTCCAAGCGCTGACCAAACACATTTCCCTACTCCATAATTCATTGAGTAAGAAATTATAACTATTCTAGGAGTGCCAGGAGTAATGAATAAAAAAATGATAATCTGTAAATAAAGTATGAATTCTAAAGGAAGCATATTTTCAGAGAAGATAGTCCTTAAAAACCAGGAGCTAAAGATGGCTAAGAAGGACTATCTAAATCATAATATCAGAGGGTAAAAAAAATGCATTAAATTTTTATTTCAAATATAAAGGATTTATGAAAAAAAAAGGCTACACCCCAGTAACTAAAGTGAAAAATCCTGAACCCAGTATTGATGACCCAGACTGGGTAATTTGGGCGGCATGGGCTGACAGAATTACTTTTGAGGAAATTGAGCAAAAAACAGGGAAGCGAGAATCTGATGTAATTAAAATTATGAGAAGATCTTTAAAACCATCATCATTTAGATTGTGGAGTAAAAGAGTAAATCAAAAAAGTATCAAACATAGAAAAAAATTTGAATATTCTAGAAAAGAAATCACTAGTAAAATTAAAAAAGGTGACTATCTATAAGTTATGAAAAAAATTACCATGTATACTGGCCCCCTATGTAACTATTGTGAGGCTGCAAAAAGATTATTAACAAGAAACAATGCTCCATATAATGAAATTGATATTTCAAAAGTTGAAGGTGCAATGGATGAAATGATTAAAAAAGCAAATGGAAAAAGAACAATTCCACAAATTTTTTTTGATGAGCAGCATATAGGTGGCTATGATGAAGTAAGGGCCCTAGAAAAAGAAAATAAACTTCAAGATTTGTTAAAAAATTAAAATTATTTTTAAGCTTTTGGTTTAAAAACTAAACAGACACCATTATTGCAATATCTTTTTCCAGTTGGCTCTGGACCATCATCGAATATATGTCCATGGTGACCACCACATTTTTTACAATGATACTCTGTTCTTCCATAACCTAAATGATAATCTGTTTTTGTTTCAAAAACATCTGGTAAAGATTCATAAAAAGATGGCCAACCAGATCCACTTTCATATTTAGTATCTGAGTCAAATAACTTCTCACCACAATTTGCACAATGAAAACTTCCTTCTCTTTTTTCATGATTAAGTTCACTTGATCCAGCAAGTTCTGTGCCTTCCTCAAATAAAATTAATTTCTGTTCAGCGGTTAGGTTGGGGTTAATTTTTTTTGTCATATTCAAATATACTTAGCACAAGTTTGATGCAACAAAGAGTGTAACTCTACTAATTTTTCAAAATCTTTATTGTATCCTCCTCCTAAAACTCCACAAAAAGGTATTCTTTTTGAATAAAAATTTTCTATTACAAGTTCATCTCTAAACTTTACACCTTGATCGGAAATTTTTAATTTTCCTAATCGATCATTAAAATGAATGTCTACTCCTGCGATATAAAATACAAAATCAAAATTTTCTTGATTTAACTCTGTTAAATAGTGCTTTAAAGTTTTGATGTAAGTATCATCCTCTGTGTTGTCTTCTAGCTCTACATCTAAATCACTAATAGATTTTTTTGCAGGATAATTAGTTTTTGAATGCATGCTAAATGTAAAAACGTTTCTATTTTCTTTAAAAATATCTGAATTGCCATTTCCTTGATGAACATCAAGATCTACAATTAAAATTCTATTGGCAAGACCCCTGTTAAGTAAATAATGAGCTGCAACCGCTACATCATTAAATACACAGTAACCAGCACCACTATTGTAATTAGCGTGGTGACTCCCTCCAGCCGTATTACAAGAAATTCCATAATTAATTGCAAGTTTTGATGCCAACACAGTACCTCCTGTTGCAACCAAAGATCTCTTAACAACACTATCTACCAAAGGAAAACCTATTTTTTTAACACCATCTTTATCTAAAGTTTTATTTTTGATATCGCTTATATATTTTTCAGAGTGAGCAAACTTTAATGTTTCAGATGAGCATGGATAAGGTTTGTGAAACTTTTTGACTACATTTTTTTTAATTAAATAATTTGCAAGTTCACTAAATTTATTTATTGGAAATTTATGATCATCTCCAATTTTTGCAAAATAATCTTCATGATTTACAACTGGTAACTCCATGGTTACTCTAAAACTCTAATTGGCTTTCCATTAACACAAGCCTCTAATCCCTCAATCATTTGATTGTAAAAAATACTGTAATTTTCTGCTGTTACATATCCTATATGTGGAGTTAACAAAGCGTTAGGTAAAAATCTTAATTTATTATTTTCAGGCAAAGGCTCTTTTTCATAAACATCAATTCCAGCTCCAGCAATTTCATTAGTTGATAATGCTATAATCAAATCATCTTCATTAACTATTGGACCTCTTGAGGTATTAATTAAAAAAGCTGTCTTCTTCATATTGTCTAACTCTTTTAATGTTATGCAATCTTTGTATCTCTCTCCACCTTGAACATGAATAGATAAAACATCTGAGTTCTTAATTAAATCATCTTTGCTACATGGCAAGACATCTAGCTCTTTGCATTTATCTAAACTTAAATTTTCACTCCAAGCCATAACTTGCATTCCAAAAGCTTTTCCAATTTTTGCAACTTCACTTCCTACTCTTCCCAATCCTATTAATCCTAATATTTTTCCTTTTAGCTCAACACCAATAGTAGTTTGCCAGTATCCTTGATACATATTATCAAACTCTTCTTTAAAATTTCTAGCCAAACCAAGAATTAGTGCCCAAGTAAGTTCAGGAGTAGGATTGATATTAATATCTGTTCCGCAAACTATAATTTTTCTTTTTTTAGCAGCTTCTAGGTCTATAGATCTATTTCTTAATCCACTAGTGATAACAAATTTTAAATCACTTAAATTATCAATAAGATTTTTTGTAATTGGAGTTCTTTCCCTCATTATCAAAAGAGCCTCAAAATCAGCTAATTGTTCAATAGCGTCTGCTTCGTCTACAAAAGGTTCACTGAAAATTTTAAATTCATATTTTCCAGATAATTTTTCTAAATCAACAAATTGTTGAGCAACATTTTGGTAATCATCTAATATAGCTACTTTAAGCATTTTTAATTTTTTTGTTTGATAAAAATAGACCTAATATAATTAAAATAGACCCAATTAAATGAAAAAATAAAAATTTTTCATTAAAAAGTATGATTGCAAAAATTGTACTGAATAAAGGAATTAATGATAAAAAAATTCCTGCCCTATTAGCTCCAATTATCGCAACAGCACCTGCCCAACAATAGTAAGAGCCAATACTTGGAAACAAAGCAATATAAAATAAAATATAAAAAAAGTTACTATTTATCTCTACAACTTTATTTTGAATTATATCGATAATAAATAGAGGTAAAAGAAATATTAGGCCAAAAGTGCATATGATTTGTACAAGGGCAATTAGAGAAACATCAAAATTTCTTTTTCTTAAATATGCTGAATAAATTCCCCATGCAATTATCGCACCTATCATAAATAAATCTCCTTTATTAAAATTTAAAGAAAGCAAAATATTAAGATCCAATCGTGTGATAATAGCTAAAATACCTAATACAGAAATAAATAGGCCTGATAATTGAAAAATATTTGTTTTTTCAATTTTTAACAAAAAACAAACTAAAATTATTGTAACTGGTATTGCAGTATTAAAAAGAGATGCATTGATTACTTGGGTGTGATTTAAAGCATTATAAGTAAATGAAGTAAATATACAAACACTGGTAAAACCAAGGATAAAAAATAAAGATAAATTTTCTTTAATTTTATACTTTAATTTAAATATTTCCTGATACGTAAAGGGAAATAAAATTATCCATACAAGACACCATCTTAAAAATGAAAGAGTATTTGGTGGTATGTTTTGCAAGTATGCAAACTTAGCAATTGTAAAATTGCCTGCCCAAAATAATGTTGCACAAACCAACATTAAATATGCTTTGGCGTTCTGACCCACTTAGCTAAATCTTAACGAACTATAAGGTTTTAAATCTAAGTTTGTATTTTCGTTCGCAATCATTCCTGAAACAATCTTTCCAGAAATTGGGCCTAAAGTCCATCCTAAATGATGATGTCCAAAACAATAATAAACATTTTTATAATTTTTGGATGGCCCCATGACAGGTAAAAAGTCTGGTAAAGTTGGTCTAAATCCTAACCACTCATCCTCATGCTCGGGTAAATCACCAAGCATATATTTTGCATTGTTAATTAAATTTTTAACTCTAGATTTTGACAAAGGATTTTCTAATCCACCAAATTCAACTGTACCAACTACTCTTAATCCTTGTTCCATTGGTGTAATTCCAAAACCACGGTTTGAAAATACTACTGGTCGGCTTAATAAATGATCACAGTTTTTAAAATGAACATGATATCCTCTTTCAGTATCTAGAGGAATTTGTTCATCTAAATTATCAGTCAATTTTTTAGAAAAAGCGCCACAAGCAATTACTACTTTATCAAAAACATAACTTTGTGTTTCAGTTTTAAAAATAGGTTTTTCATCATCAAATTTTATATCTTTAATATTTACTTTGTTAAACTTTCCACCTTTTTGCAAAAATAGATCAAATAATTTTAAAAGGATTCTTTTTGGATTTCGAGCATGTCTTGCATAAGGATAGTAAACTCCAGAATGATAGAAAGGTTTAATATGGGGTTCTAAATCATGAATTTCAGCTTTATTAACTAGTTGCTGCTTTACTCCCAATTCATCTCTAACTCTTATTTCTAATTCCCTACTTTTTAGATCTTGATCATTCCAGATATAAAGTATTCCTTTGTTTTCCACTAATCCTTCAAGATCTATTTCATCAAATAATTCATCATATGCCGGTAGAGCTAAATCTAAAATTTGATGCATATTTTTTGCAGTATGCATCATCTTGGTTTTTGTAGTGTTCATGATAAATTTCATGAACCATGGAATCATTTTTGGAACGTAATTCCATTTTAAAGCTAAAGGACCAGTTGAACTTAATAACATAGCCGGAACATCTGCTAAGACATCAGTTCTATTTAAAGAAAGTGAAGCATAAGGCGAAAAATGTCCTGCATTTCCATAAGAGGCCGCTTGGCTTCCTGGATTATCTCTATCAAATATTGTTACATTAAATCCCTTTTTTTGAAGGAACAATGCATTTGATACACCTTGGATGCCTGCACCAACTATTCCAACCTTAATGTTCTTATTCATAAGAACGTTATACAATTAAAAAATTAAAGTTTCATAGTGACAAATTATGCTTAATTAAATTAAATATTTTAAGCAATCATCTGTTTATGATTTATCTTGGCGCTAAGAACAATACCAAACCCGATCATAGTTGCTAACATAGAGGAACCTCCATAGGACATTATCGGTAATGGAGAACCGACAATTGGCAATAAACCCAAGACCATCGAAAGATTTACAACAATATAAATGAATATTGCAAAAGCAAATCCAAAACAGAATAATCTTGAAAAATTGCTTCTTGAGATGGCACCTATTCTCAAAATTCTGATAATGATAATTGAATACAAAACCAATAATCCTATTGATCCTATAAATCCAAACTCTTCAGAAAATAAAGTGAATATAAAATCAGTATGTTTTTCAGGTAAAAAATCCAAATAACTTTGTGTGCCTTTTAAAAAACCTTTGCCCTCTAAGCCACCAGAACCTATTGCTATTTTTGACTGAATTATTTGATAACCAGCGCCCAATGGATCTCTATCAGGGTCTAAAAAAGTCAATATTCTCAATTTTTGATAAGGCTTTAAGAAAGAAATTACAAAAGGTAGTGATATTAAAAATACTATAAAAGAATAAATAAAATATTTTATCTTAACGCCTCCCAACCATAAAACAATTAGTCCACTTGATGCAATAAGAATTGAAGTTCCTAAATCTGGTTGTGAGAGCACCATAATAATTGGTATTAAAATAATAGTTATAACTGTCATGATACTTGTAACTGAGTTTACATTTTCAATTTTAACCCTGTGATAATATTTTGCTAAGCAAAGTATAATTGCTATTTTCATTAACTCGGATGGCTGTAAATTAAATAAATATAAATCCATCCATCTTCTTGAGCCTGATGATTTTATTCCAAAAAAAGAAACATAAATTAGTAAAAGAATTACAGCTACATAAAACAAGTATGAAAAGTTGTGCCACCATCTAATATTAAAAAACGCAATTAAAATCATTAAAGGGAAAAAGACTACCATTTTACTAAAATGACTTTTTGTATGAAATAGAATTTCTCCTCCATCTGTTGAATACATCACAAATAAACTTAATATTGAAAGTAAAAATATACTTATCAGTAAAATATAATCTAACTCTTTAACCTTTTGCCAAAAAGTAAGTTCGTTATTTAATCTATCGTGTTGAAACATCAAATTTCTATTTCCTCAAAATTTTTTTGTTTATTTCTTAAATCGTTCCTATCAATTATTAATTTGAACAATTCTTTTGCAATTGGTGCTGCAGTTTTACTTCCTGAGCCACCATGCTCAACTATAATACTTAATGCGTATCTTGGATTAATACACGGACCATAAGCAACAAATAATGCGTGATCTCGGTCTTTATAAGGGATTTGCTCAATTTTAAGATCAAGTTCTCTTTCTCGCATGCTAATTCTCTTAACCTGCGCAGTTCCAGTTTTGCCAGCAAATTGATATTTGGGATCGTCTATTCTAGATTTGTATGATGTACCGTATAATTCATTAGTTGAACTAAACATGGCCTCTTGAACAATTTTTATATTTTTGGGATTCTCAAATAATTTTTTTTCTTCAGAAAATAAAGTCTCTTCTTTAAATTTATTTTTAGCTTCTTCGAAAGAAACAGCATTATTATTAACTATTATTCTTGGTTTTATAGAGTAGCCTCCATTAGCAATCTGAGCTGTCATAAGGCATAATTGAAGTGGAGTTGTTTGAGTGTAACCTTGACCTATTCCAGTTATTAATGTTTCACCAAGAACCCAACCTTTTCCAAGATTATTTTTTTTCCATTTAGTGTTTGGAAATAAACCTGATTTTTCAAAATCAAAATAATGTCCTAACACTTTTTTACCAAGGCCAAATTTTTCAGCTGTAACATTTAATCGATCTACTCCTAGTAATCTTGCAACTTCATAAAAATAGGTATCACATGATTGTTTCATTGCATTTTTTAAACTTACAAATCCATGACCTTTTTCTTTCCAACAGTGAAAAGTTTGTCCATAGAGCTCCATCTTACCAGTGCATTTAACTTTAAAACTTGGACTAACAATTTTATTTTCTAAAGCAGATAAAGCTACAATTGGTTTTATTGTAGATCCTGGTGAATAAAGTCCAGCAAGTGTCTTGTTTACTAGTGGTTTTAATGGATTATTTCTAATTAATGACCAATCGTCATTACTTATTCCAAATAAAAATTTGTTTGGGTCGTAAGATGGAGAAGAGTACATTGCTATGATATCGCCAGTATAAATATCCATTACACTTATAGATCCAGCACGATCATTTAAAAGTTTTCCACAAGCTTTCTGAACCTCCGTATCAACAGTTAATCTTACTCTTAAACCTTGTTTGCCTTTTTGATGTTCAAGTTGATTAATTCTTTTCCCATAAGCATTTACTTCATACCTTTGGATAGCATTTGTACCAATTAAGTAATTTTCTAAAGTTTTTTCTAGACCTAATTTTCCAATTTTCATACCTGGAACAAATCTTTCTTGAACAGTTTCATTAGCTAAAATCTCTTCTTCATTAGGTTGACTGACATATCCAAGAATATGAGTATAAGTTTCGCTAAAAGGGTAATTTCTTGAAATGGTCATAACTGGTTTAACACCAACTAAGTCATGTAAATAATTATTTATTTTTAAAAAATCACTCCAAGATAAGTTTTCAGAAACAATAATACTTTCCCAAGGTTTTAATTTATTTTTTGATTTTACAATTTTTTCTATTTTTTTATCACTCAGGTTAAGTAGAGTTTTTAATCGAGTTAACAAATAATTGAAGTTTTCAACTTGTTCTGGAATTATATGAAGTTGATATACTTTTAAATTTCCAGCTATAACATTGCCAAAGTAATCCACTATATCACCTCTTATTGGTGGCAACTTCCACTCTCTAATTCTATTTTTATCTGAAAGAGTAAGATATTTTTTATTTTCGTTAACTTGCAGAGAAAAAAGTCTAGCTATAATTCCTGTAAAAATAATTACTTTTGCAGCACCAATAATAAACATCCGTCTATTAATTACGTCTGTTTTTCTAATACTTGAATTACCGCTAATCATTCTGTTTATTTGAAATTTTGCTATTTAAAATGTTAAATAAAATAAAAAATAATGGGTAAAATAGAAAAGTAAAACCAGAGTTTATTAAGTAGTCCATAAAATCTACCTGATATAAAAATACTAAGTCTAAAATTATTACTTGAATTGAATTGATAAGCAAAACAGCAATAATAAATGAAAGCCAATCATTTATAAATTTTGGACTTAGTGTAATTTGTCTAATATATGAGGTAATGGCACAGATTAGTAAGTAACAAAAACTGCTTATTCCAATTGGAATACCAATTACTACATCGTTAATAATTCCTGCTAAGAAAATTGAGAAATATCCTAGGTGATCTGGATTTCTTAAAGTCCAAAAAAAGACTAAAATGAAAATGAAATTGAATGAAAAATAATCTAACTTTAAATAATTAAAATCAAATTCATTAAACACTGAAAAAAACAAAAGAATAATCGGCAAGTAAGAGAGGAATGATCTAAAAAATGTACTTTTATTCAATGAAGCCATTATTGACCCTCCCCTATTTTAAATTCTACAATCTTTACAAAACTTAATTGTCCGAAATCAGAAAAAAAACTTAGTTGCTCTGAACTATTTGTTATTTTACCAACTGGAATACCTGGTTTAAAAATACCAGCAAGGCCAGAGGTGTATACAACAGCCCCATTTTCAATCTGATTTTCTATGTACTCATCTTTGGTATATTCAATTATTCCATGATCCCTACCAGTTCCAGAGGCTACAGCTTGTAGAAATGGGGGCTGAATTACTACTGGTATTTTGCTATTTAAATCTGACAGAAGTAGAGCTCTTGAATTTGAATAATTTACCTCAATAATCTGACCGACCAAATAATTTCGATCCATTACTGCCATTCCCATTTTTACATTGTCTTTAGTTCCTCTATTCAAAACTATTGATTTTAAATATGGACTTTCTCTATCAATTAAAACTCTTGCAAATATATCTTCTGAATTTATGCTTTCATCAATCAACTCTCTAAGTCTTTTATTTTCAGCAGTTAAAATAGTATTTAATACTTTAATCTCATCTGTATTTTCTATTTTAATTAATTGGTTTTGATGATTTTTATAAAAATCAAGGTGTGATTTAATTTTAGATATTACCTCTTCAATTTTATTTTCTGGTACAGATACAACATAAGAAGATCTATATATTACTTCGTTAATTCCTAACTTAACAAATTGAATTGGTTTAAAATTAAAATTGCTTAAAATTATTATAACAACAGATAAAATAATTAAGCTTATAAGCGAAAACTTTTGTTGATCTTTCTTTTTTAAAAAAACAGATCTTAAGGCAATTACAAAGTCATCTCTGCCTTTTACCATCTTTTAATATTCAGATAACATAGTAGAAAAAGTTTCTTCTTGATCCAAAGCTTTACCAGTTCCAACTGCAACACAAGACAATGGATCATCAGCAACATGCACTGGTAAACCTGTTTCTTTTGAGAATCTTTTGTCAATATTTTTTAATAAAGCTCCACCACCTGTTAAAGTAAGACCCATATCTACTAAGTCAGCAGATAATTCTGGAGGAGTATTTTCCAAAGCATCTTTGATTGCATTAACCATTTCTTTCAAAATATCATTAAGTGCTTCAGCAGTATCTTCTTCGGTAATGTTTACTTCTTTTGGAGTACCTGATCTTAAATCTCTACCTTTTACAGGATAAGTATTAGTTCCTGTTGGAATAGCTGTACCCATTTCTTTTTTAATTTTTTCAGCAGTAGTGTCTCCAATCAGTAAATTGTATTCTTTTCTCATGTAATTTACTATTGCTGTATCCATAGCATCACCAGCAACCCTTAGGGATTTAGAATAAACCAGTCCACCTAATGACATGACTGCTATCTCACTGGTACCACCACCTATATCAACAATCATTGATCCTGTGGCTTCAGAAATTGGAAGTCCGGCTCCAATAGCTGCAGCGATTGGTTCTTCAATTAATTGAACTCTTCTTGCTCCCGCAGCTAATGCGCTGTCTTGAATTGCTTTTCTTTCAACTGGTGTTGAACCAGTTGGTACACATATTAAAATTCTAGGATTAGCAAAAGTACTTCCTTTATGAACTTTTTTTATAAAGTGTTTGATCATCTCCTCTGTAACTATAAAGTCTGCTATAACACCATCTCTTAAAGGTCTGATAGCACTAATATTCCCAGGTGTTCTTCCAAGCATTGTTTTGGCTTCATCTCCAACAGCTAAAACATTTTTCTTTCCACCTTGATCAACAATTGCAACGACAGATGGTTCGTTAAGAACAACACCTTTTCCTTTTAATACCACTAGTGTATTTGCTGTTCCAAGATCAATTGCCATATCTTGGCTCCATACTTTTTTAACGCTATCGAATAACCCCATTATATTCCCCTTACCTTTTGACTTTCTTGCTCCATTGGAGCTGTTTTGTCTCGTTTAATTATCATTTTATTTAAAGCATTTATGTAGGCATTTGCAGAAGCAACTAAAGTATCAGTATCTGCCGCTTGACCCACGGTAGTTTTTCCATTTTCCTCAATTTTTACACTAACAGTAGCTTGAGCATCAGTACCTTCGGTTACAGCATGCACTTGATAAAGCTGTAAATTTACATCATGAGGATAAAGAGTTTTTATACATTTAAATATTGCATCAACTGGCCCATCCCCAGTTTCTGAAGCTTGTTTTACATCTCCGTAAACATCTAAAGTCATCTCTGCTTTTTGAGGTTCTCCTGTACCAGCAAATACTTTTAATGATTTCAAGTTAATTGCACTAACTTTATTATCAACAATTAAACTGTCATCAACTAGAGCAATAATATCCTCATCATAAACATGTTTTTTCTTGTCTGCTAAAACCTTAAACTTTGCAAATGCATTTCCTACTACATCATCTGTTAAATCTGGATAACCCAAACTGTTTAATTTATCTTTAAAAGCATGACGTCCAGAATGTTTGCCCATTACTAATGAGGTTTGTTTAACTCCAACACTCTCTGGAGTCATAATTTCATAAGTCTGTCTATTTTTTAACATTCCATCTTGATGAATGCCTGCCTCATGTGCGAATGCATTTTTTCCAACAATTGCTTTATTATATTGGACTGGAAATCCAGTAGCATTTGAAACTATCTTTGATGCCTTGCTTAATAAAGTTGTGTTAATTCCAGTATCGTAAGGCATTAAGTCTGGTCTTGTCTTAATTGCCATTACAACTTCTTCTAATGCAGCATTACCTGCTCTCTCACCTAAACCATTTATAGTACATTCAATTTGTCTTGCTCCTGCTTGAACGCCAGCTAAAGAATTAGCTACCGCTAAACCTAAATCATTATGACAATGAGTAGATAAAATTGCTTTATCAATGTTAGGAACTTTATTTAAAAGCGTTTCAATGATTGTTGTGAACTCAGAAGGTATTGTATAACCAACAGTATCAGGAATATTAATTGTTGTTGCTCCATTTTTAATTGCAAGCTCAACTGTTTTGCACATATAATCCATATCAGTTCTTGTCCCATCTTCACATGACCACTCAACATCATCAGTAAATTTTCTTGCATAAGAAACGTGTTTTCCAATTGACTCATAAACATCTTCAGGTGACATATTTAATTTATGCTTCATATGTAATGGACTTGTAGAAATAAAAGTATGTATTCTAAATCTAGGAGCATGCTTTAGTGCTTCATAAGCTCTATCAATATCTTTTACTGAATGTCTAGATAATCCTGCTGGTATAGAATTTTTTAAAATCTTACTAACTTCAGAAACTGCCTCAAAATCTCCTGGTGATGCTATAGGAAAACCTGCTTCGATAATATCAATTCCCAGTTCATCAAATACTCGAGCAATCTGAATTTTTTCTTCCAAACTCATTGATGCGCCAGGTGATTGCTCACCATCACGCATAGTTGTATCAAATATAAAGACTCTATCTTTGTCGCTCATAATAAAAATTTTTGGAAAATCTATAATACAATCTATAAGAGAGATTGCAAAATAATTAATATAAATAGCTAAATTTTTTCGTCCATTTTAGGTGATACAAAAATTAATTATAAATAGACTCAATTTTAGGCATCAAGTGTAAAAGTTCCTTTGTGTATTCATGGCTAGGGTTCAAAAATAAATCTTCAGTATTTGAAACTTCACATAACTTGCCATCTTTTAGAACTCCAATTCTATCACACATTTGTCTTACAACTGGTAAGTCATGGCTAATAAATAAAATAGTCAAATTTAATTGCTCTTGAAGATCTTTTAACAAATTTAATATTTGTGCTTGAATACTAACGTCTAGTGCAGATGTGGGTTCATCACAAACTAAGAGCCTTGGCTGAGTTGCTAAAGCTCTTGCAATCGAAATTCTTTGTCGTTGACCGCCTGAAAATTCATGTGGATATCTATCTGCTGATTTTTGAGACATTTCAACAGAGTCTAATAAATCGTAGACATAATTATTTAGATCAGAATTAGATATCGAAGGATTGTGAAGCGTAATAGGCTCAGCAATAATATCTTTTACTTTCAATCTACCATTTAATGATGAATAGGGATCTTGAAAAATCATTTGTATTTGTTTTCTAAATTTCATTAGTTCTGACCTATTTTTTATCTTTGTAATACAAGTGCTGTCAAAAAATATATCTCCTGATGAAGGTTTAAATAAATTTACAATCATTTTTGCAATAGTTGATTTTCCGCTACCACTTTCACCTACTAATCCAAATGACTCACCTTCTTTTATTTCGAATGAAACATTATTTACAGCTAACACAGAATTTTTAGAATTTTCTGTAAAAAAATTGTCATCAAAACTTTTATTAAGATTTTTAACTTGAACTAAATCTTGGTTGGTAATTTCTTTTTTAGTCCATCTATTCAAAATTTTGATATTATTTTCTTTATTTTTTTTGTTTTTTTCTACTATTACAAATCTTGAAATTTTCTTGTTGGTAGGTGGAACCGAACTTACAAGACTTTTGGTATAACTTTGTTGGGGAGTTGTTAATATTTTTTTTGTTTCACCAATTTCGACTAAATTTCCACTTTTCATTACAGCTACACGATTGGCTGTTTCAGCAATAACACCCATATCATGAGTGATTAAAATCACAGCTAAGTTTCTTTCTTTTGTTAGTTTTTTAATTAAATCTAAAATCTGTGATTGAATAGAAACATCTAGAGCAGTAGTAGGTTCATCGGCAATCAGTAATTCTGGCTCACAACATAAGGCCAAAGAAATTACCACTCTTTGTCTCATTCCTCCTGAAAACTGATGAGGATAATCATTAAATCTTTTTTCAGCATCCTTAATTCCAACTTCTTTTAATAAATTAATGGATTTATTTTTTGATTCCTCTTTGTTTGAATTTAGATGAGTTTGTATAGTTTCAATTAATTGTTCACCAACTGTTAATATTGGATTTAAAGATGTTTGTGGGTCTTGAAATATTAATCCAATTTTATTACCTCGATATTTAATTATACTCTCTGAGTTTTCATGAATATTTAAGTCTCCCAAAATTACTGAGCCACTTGAAACCTTTCCTGGCTCATCAATTAAATTAATTATAGCATTTCCAACAGTACTTTTTCCAGAACCAGACTCTCCAACCAATCCTAAAATTTCACCCTTATTTACCTCAATATTAACGTTTTTGGCTGCGTAAACAGTTTCTTTACGCATTTTATAATCAACACTTAAATTATTTATTTTTAAAAAACTCATTTTTTTAATTTTGGATTTAAAGTGTCTCTCATCCAATCTCCTAATAAATTAATGGAAAAAGCTAAAATCACTAAGAAAATTGCTGGGAAAAATGTAATCCACCATTCTCCTGAAAATAAAAAATCATTTCCTAATCTTATTAATGTACCTAAAGAAGGAGTTGTTGGAGGAACCCCAACACCCAAAAAACTTAATGTCGACTCTGCCAAGATTGCAAGAGCTAGACCAATTGTACCGATGACCAAAACTGGTCTCATAATATTTGGCAAAATATGTTTAAACATAATTACTATATTTGAAACACCGATTATCGTTGAGGCAGAAACATAGTCTTTATTTTTTTCTACCAAAGTTGCTGCCCTAGATACTCTTGCAAACTGTGGCCATTCGGAAATTCCAATAGCAAAAATCAAAACATAGATTGCCATTTCATCATGCATTTCTCTTGAAATTAATCCTCTTGCTATTCCATCAACCAATAGTGCCATTAATATACTTGGTACAGTCAACTGAACATCTGTAAGTCTCATTACTACCATTTCATATTTGCCACCAAAATATCCAGCCGTTAATCCTAAACCAACGCCAAGAACTAAACTAAATATAATTGCAGCAAAACCAACGATAAGAGATATTCTACATCCGTATAATATAGTAGATAACATATCTCTTCCTTGACCATCTGTTCCAAGAATAAATTTTGCTAAACCATCATCTGTCCAAGACGGAGGTGTAAATGCATCCATCAAAGATAAAGATGATGGATCAAAAGGAGTGTAAGGTGTTAAAAATTCAATAAAAAAAGAACAGAAAAAAATAACAAATAAAATTACCGAAGATATAATTGCTGTAGGAGACTTTATGAAGCTATGATAGATGTCGCTATCCTTAATTCTTTCCCATCTTGTTAATTTTAAATTATTATCCACTTGCGGCATCTCCTTTAACTCTAATCCTTGGATCAATAAAATAATACAGAATATCAACTATAAAATTTATCATCACAAAAACAAATGCAATGAAAACTAAATAAGCTGACATAATCGGTATATCTACAAACTGAACAGCTTGAATAAACAAGAAACCCATTCCAGGCCATTGAAAAACAGTTTCAGTTATAATTGAAAAAGCAATTAAAGTTCCAATATTAATTCCAGCAATTGTTATTACAGGTATCAAACCATTTTTTAACGCATGTTTATATTTAATACTATCTTCACTAATTCCACGTGCTCGAGCAAATTTTATATAATCAGTTTGTAAAATTTCCATCATTTCAGCTCTTACTAACCTGATGATATATGTCATTTGAAAAAGACTTAATGTAACTGATGGAAGAATTATCGCTTTAAGACCTGAAACTGTTAAAAAACCTGTTGTCCAAAATCCTATATCAACAACTTCTCCTCTACCAAACGAAGGAAGCACTCCTAGAATTACAGCAAATAAGTAAATAAATAATATCCCAATTACAAATGTGGGGAGTGACACTCCGAGCAATGAAATTGCTAAAACAAAGTCACTTAAAAAACCCTTTCTATTTATACCTGTATAAACTCCTAAAAGAGTTCCTGTCACTAATGCTATCAAAGCAGAAATTACAACAAGTTCAATAGTAGCTGGTAATCTCTCAACAATCAGTTCAGATACTGGTCTTCTTAATTGATAAGAAATACCAAATTCTCCTTTAGACGCATTGATTACAAATCTTGAAAATTGAACATGAATTGGATCCATTAAACCCAATGTTTCTCTTAATTCGGCTCTCTCTTCATCTGAAGTTTCCTCTCCAACCATGTTGTTTATTGGATCTCCAACAAAATTGAACAAGGAAAAAGAGACAAAGGCAACAACTAGCATTACCAAAGCAGATTGAAATAATCTTTTAAAAAAATACTTTATCAATTTATGAGGATTTTAAATTTATAAGCCCCTTAAATTTAAGGGGCTTATATTAATTTTAATTTAATTTACGCTAGCAGCTCTAAATAACGGTTCGTTATTAGGTCTGATAGGAACGTTTACATTACTTTTAGATGCCCAAGAAATTACTTGGTGGTGTAAAGGAAGATAAGCAATATCATCTTTTACAATTTTCCACGCATTCGCAATTGCAGCGTTTCTTTTATCTAAATCAACTTCACCTTCCATAACTCTAATTGCAGCATCTACATCAGGGTTACTGAAGTTAACTTTGTTCCAACTAGCACCTGTTTCATATAAATAATGAAATACGTAATGACTATCCAAAGTTGGCACACCCCATCCAAGCATATAAAAATCACCTTGGTCATCTTTTAGCTCTTTGAAGTGTTTACTTTTTGTTTGAGCAAACAAGTTAACGTTAACTCCAATTTTACCCAACATACCAACAACAGCTGTACAAATTGCTTCATCATTTACATATCTATCGTTAGGACATCTTAGTTCAACATCAAACCCATTAGGATAACCTGCGCTAGCTAAAAGTTTTTTTGCTGCATCAACATCATAAGGTAATCTTTTATCAAGTTCTGCTGTGTAACCATTTACTCCTGGGAATGTAATTATTCCAGCTGGCTCACTTAGACCTCTCATTACTTTTTTCTTGATGGCCTCAATGTCAATTGCTTGATAAAGTGCTTGTCTAACTTCTTTTTTCTTGAAAGGATTATCACCAGTGTTTCCAGTTCTTAATTTATCTGCTGCTTGATCCATTCCTAAAAAGATTGTTCTCATCTGTGGTGTACTTACAACTTGATGTCCTGAAGAAGAACCAATTCTTTTTAAATCTTGAACAGGTGCATCAGTCACTAAATCAATTTCACCAGATAGTAAGGCGGCTACTCTTGTTGCAGCATTTTTAATTGGAAGTAACTCAATTTGCTTTATGCCATCATCTTCCATATCACCCCACCAATGCTTATTTCTTTTAAACACTGTTTTTGTGTTCGGTTCTCTCAAAGTAATTTTAAATGGACCCGTTCCCAAAGCATTAGTCGCTGAAAAAGTTTCTTGTCCTGCATCCCAATTCTGAGGAGACATTGCGAAGTTTGCCTCAGACCAAGCTCTAGACATTATAAAAATGTTTGACAGTTGATTTAAAAGTATAGGATTAGGTTTGCTTGTTGTAATTTTAACAGCATATTCCCCAACTGCTTTAACATCAGATATTGTGCTGATATATTCTTTGAAATCAGATGTTCTTTGTTTAGCTCTTAATATACTAAATACAACATCAGCTGATGTCATTTTAGAACCATCAGAAAATTTTACATCCTCTCTTAAATTAAAGATCCAAGTATTAGGATCTGTAGCTGTCCATTTTCTTGCTAACGCTGGTTCAATTTTCATATCTACTGCCCTTTGAACAAGAGCTTCATAAACTTGTCTAGATACCTGAGTAGTCGGACCTTCGTTCTGTGCGTGTGGATCTAGTGTAAGACTGTCTCCTTGCATTGACCATTTGATTGTTTTTGCCCAAGCTGAAGAAAATCCAAATACTAGAACTAATGATAGTAATATTCTTACTAAATTTTTAGCGTTCATAATTAACCTCTTTTTTAAATTTATAAAAAATTATAAGTGAAAAAAAAAGATTATTACAGATATAAAATTCTATTAATAATTAACTTTTATCGCTATCTACTAATTTTTTCTTACTTATCCATGGCATCATGGCTCTAAGCTCTGCTCCAACTTTTTCCACAGAATGTTCGGCCAATTTCGCTCTGGTTGCTAAGAAGTTTTTTTGACCAGTTTTGCACTCGTCCATCCACTCTTTGGTAAATTTACCTGATTGAATATCTGCCAAAACTTCTTTCATTCTTTTCTTTGTTTCTTCCTTATTGATAATTCTTGGACCAGATTGATACTCACCATATTCAGCAGTATTTGAAATTGAATAATTCATATTTGCAATTCCACCTTCATAAATCAAATCAACAATTAATTTAACTTCATGAACTGTTTCGAAATATGCCATCTCTGGTTCATACCCAGCTTCAACTAAAGTTTCATATCCATTTTTAATTAGTTCAACTAAACCACCACATAAAACAGTTTGTTCACCAAATAAATCTGTTTCAACTTCGTCTTTGAAAGTAGTTTCAATAATACCTGATCTTCCTCCACCTACTGCTGAAGCGTAGGAAAGAGCTAAATCTCTTGCTTTACCAGATCCATCCTGATGAACTGCAAACAAACATGGAACTCCACCACCTTTTTCATATTCACTTCTTACTAAATGACCAGGTCCTTTTGGAGCAACCATAAATACATCTAAATCTTTTCTTGCTTTAATTAAATCATAGTGAACATTTAAACCATGAGCAAAAGCAATACTTGTTCCTTCTCTTACTCTTTGTTCAATATGGTTTTTATAAATTTCAGCTTGTAATTCGTCTGGAGTTAATATCATAACAACATCTGCCCAAGCAGCTGCATCGGATAAATTCATTACTTTCAAACCTTTTGATTCAGCTTTAGCAACACTTGATGATCCTTCTCTTAATGCAACAACAATCTCTTTAACTCCACTATCCTTTAGGTTAAGTGCATGAGCGTGGCCTTGGCTTCCATAACCAAAAATAGCAATTTTTTTATTTTTAATTAAATCTACATCTGCATCTTTTTCATAAAACATTTTCATAATTTATCTCCTATTAATTAGTTAAAAATTTTTGCACCTCTTGTCATTGCAACAGCCCCTGTTCTTGAAGTGCTTATAAGTCCCAAGGGTTTTAATTTTTTGTTCATTTTATCAATCTCTCTTCTAAGTGCTGTTATTTGAATAACTGCAGATGATTTTGTTTCATCCAATACTACTGGGTTAAATTTTTTACAAGCATTTAAACATTTTTCAATTTTATTTTTTTTACCTACAATTTTAAATAAAGCCATCTCTTTAAAAATCACATCTTTATCGTCTCTTTTAAATTCAGCAACTTTGTG
The DNA here is from genome assembly GCF_052047595.1 of Candidatus Pelagibacter sp. HIMB1715. Lineage (NCBI taxonomy): Bacteria > Pseudomonadati > Pseudomonadota > Alphaproteobacteria > Candidatus Pelagibacterales > Candidatus Pelagibacteraceae > Candidatus Pelagibacter > Candidatus Pelagibacter sp. HIMB1715. The sequence goes on from NZ_JBNAJY010000003.1 coordinate 155,391, forward strand.
TACAGGAACTAATTTGGTTAATTGCAGTCTAATCTGGTCAATTACTTGTGGTGTTCCAGTTGTTACAATTGTTATTCTGGATATGTTTTTGATAGCATCAATTTCTGCTACTGCCAAAGACTCAATATTATAACCTCTGCCAGAAAACAGGCCAACCACTCTTGCAAGAACACCCGCTTCATTATCAACCCAAACTACAAAAATATAGGTATCTGATTTTTGTTTTATAGATGGAGAACTATAAGCTGACTTTGATTTTGGCATTTTGATTAAACTAAGGCTTTGCCTTTTCCTTTTATTTTATTCTCTTCTTGATCGTTTGGTCCTAAGATCATTTGATTATGAGGTTTACCTGAAGGTATCATTGGGAAACAGTTTTCATTTGGATCCACATGACAATCAAAAATAACAGGACCATTATGGTCAACCATTTCTTGGATTTTTTCATCTAGCTCTAATGGATTATCAGCCTTAATTCCTTTACAGCCATAAGCATCAGCCATTTTCATAAAATCTGGTAATGCTTCTGAATAACTTTCAGAATAATTCTTTTCATGAAGCAGCTCTTGCCACTGTCTTACCATTCCCATGTACTGGTTGTTCAAAATAAATATTTTTATTGGCAAATTGTATTGAACAGCCGTGGACATCTCTTGCATTGTCATTAAAACTGATGCTTCTCCTGCAATATCAATAACTAATTTTTCTGGATGAGCTACTTGAACTCCAACAGCTGCTGGTAATCCATAACCCATAGTTCCTAATCCACCTGAAGTCATCCATCTATTGGGTTTGTTAAATTTATAATGTTGAGCAGCCCACATTTGATGCTGACCTACTTCTGTTGTTACATAAGTATCTTTATTTTTTGTTAACTCATAAAGTCTTTGAACAGCATGCTGAGGTTTTATGCTATCTTCACTATTAATAAAATTTAAAGAGTCTTTACTTCTCCATCTTTGAATTTGTTCCCACCATTTTGCAATATTTGGTTTATTTGATTTACCGTTACCATTTTTCTTTTTAACAATTGTTTTGTTTACTTTATCAATTACTTTCGTTACATCACCTACGATTGCAAGATCTACTTTAATAATTTTATTAATTGATGATGGATCAATATCAATATGAACTTTTTTTGAATTAGGAGAGAACTCATCAATTTTTCCAGTAATACGGTCATCAAATCTTGCGCCAATGTTTATTAATAAATCACAGTCATGCATTGCATTGTTTGCTTCATACGTTCCGTGCATTCCAAGCATTCCTAAAAACTGATTATCGTCTCCAGGATAAGCACCTAGACCTTGCAAAGTTGAAGTAATTGGAAATCCTGTTAGCTCAACAAATTTTCTCAGAGCTTCACTTGCTTTTGGTCCTGAATTAATTACGCCTCCACCACTATAAATTATTGGCTTCTTTGCTTTACTAATTAAATTTATTAATTGGTCAATTTCATCAGTTGAAAACTTATTGTGAGATTTGCCATTTAAACTTTTTTCTTTTTTTGGTTTTTTATATTTTACTTTTGCAAATTGAATATCTTTTGGAATATCAATTAATACAGGACCTGGTCTTCCAGTTGTTGCAACTTTAAATGCTTCATGCATAACATCTGAAAGGTCGTTGATATCTTTTACTAACCAGTTATGCTTTGTGCATGGTCTTGTAATTCCTGTTGTGTCACATTCTTGAAATGCATCCGTACCAATAAGGTGTGTTGGAACTTGACCCGAAATACAAACCATTGGAACTGAGTCCATGTATGCATCAGTTAAAGCTGTAACGACGTTAGTGGCACCAGGGCCTGAAGTAACTAAAACAACACCAGGTTTTCCAGATGATCTTGCATAACCTTCAGCTGCATGACCTGCACCTTGCTCGTGTCTTACAAGAATATGTTTAATAGATGGATGATTTTTTAACTCATCATATATTGGTAGTACAGCACCGCCAGGATATCCAAAGATATGATTTACCTTTTGGTCTTCGAGACACTTAAATACGATTTCAGCTCCGGTTAATAATTTTGGCATTTCGCAATCTAGCTGAAGTTGTACTGATTGGTCAAGGTTAAGTATGGAAAAATTAAATTTTTTTTAAAAAATTATTAATCTCAGATGGCTTAAGCTTAACCCAATCACTCATGTTTCCTCGAGCCCATGTGCTTTGTCTTTTAGCGTATTGTCTAGTTTTTATTGATATTTTTTCTTTGATTTCATCAATTTTTTTTTCTTTTGCTAAATATTCATGAATTTCATTTATTCCAATTGCTTTACATGCAGTCATTTGTTCATTAATTTTTAGTTTTAAAAATCTTTTAACCTCATTCACGGCACCCATTTTAATCATTTTTCCGGTTCTTTGATGAATTCTTTCAACCAACTCATCACGTGGATAATCAATATAAATTTTTAAAAAATCTTCTTCTAAATAGTTTGATTTAGTATTTTTAAACCATTCATGAAGAGATTTCTTTGTAAACTTTTTAACTTCAAAAGCTCTTATTGATCTTTGGGTATCCGTTGAATTAATTTTATTTTTTGAAAGAGGATCCAGTTTTAATAATTGCTTATAAAATTTATTTTGGCCAATTTTTTTATTTAGATTTCTAATTTTATTTCTAAACCTTACTGGAATGTTCGGAATTTGAACCAAACCATCAGTTAATGCTTTAAAATAAAGCCCAGTTCCTCCTACAAGAATTGGAACTTTTTTTCTATTTTTAACTTCAATTATTTTTTTATTTACAATTTTAAGCCAATCACCGGTTGAAAAACTTTTCTTTGCATCTTGGAAACCATATAAATGATGTTTTATTGACTGATAATTTTTTGGGCTAGGTCTTGCTGACAAAATTTTAAGTTGCTTATAAACTTGCATACTGTCTGCATTTATAATTTCCCCTTTAATTTTTTTTGCAAGTTTAATTGCAAAACTTGATTTTCCAGATGCTGTAGGTCCTGAAATTAAAATTATCTTGGATTTTAAATCCATTACTAATCTAATTTAACACCAATATATCTTCGTTGATTTTGATTGTTATAGATTGCAATTAAAATAGTTTTTTGATTTGAGTTTATTGCTTTTTGAGTAATGTCTCTTAAATCATCCGCAGATTTAATTTTTTTCTTCTGAGCTTCAATAATAATACTATTGATCTCAATTGAATTTGCTAAAGGGCTGTTATTAGCTATATAAGTAATTACTAATCCTGTTGTTTGGTTTGGTAATTTACGGTTTTTTATATCCTCTTTATTTAATGGTCTTACTGATATTCTTAAACTCTCAATAATTTCATCTAAATTATTTTCATCTTTTTTTGGATTTTCGCTTACTTTAAAATCATCTGAGGTCTCTAATCTTCCTAACAAAACCTTTTTAGTTATTTCTTTTTTATTTCTCCAAATTTTTACATCTACATTTTTTCCAACTTCCGTTCTTGCAACAATTGTTGGCAACTGTTTCATTTGCTTAATCTCAACCCCATTAAACTCCAAAATAATATCTCCAGCCTGAATTCCTGCCTTTTCAGAGGGACTATTTTCTGCAACACTAGCAACCAAAGCGCCTCTTGGTTTATCTAATTCTTCAACTTCAGCAATTTCTTTTGTCACATCTTGAATTCTTACACCTAGCCAACCTCTTTTTGTTTCACCAAACTCAATTAATTGTTTAATTACTTGTTGAGCACTATTGGATGGAATTGAAAATCCTATACCAATAGAACCATTTCTTCCTAAGATAGCTGTATTAATTCCAATTACATTTCCTTCCATGTCAAATAAAGGTCCACCTGAATTTCCTGAATTTATTGATGCGTCTGTTTGAATAAAATCCTCATATCTTGATAACCCAATTGATCTGTTCCTTGCTGAAATAATTCCAGCAGTTACTGTTCCTCCAAGACCAAATGGATTTCCAATTGCTAAAACCCAATCACCAATTCTTGCTTTGTCTGAGTCTCCAAAGCCAACTGGTTTAAATTTATCTTCTGTATCTAATTGTAATACTGCAATATCCATTAAAGGATCAGCACCAAGCACTTTTGCTTTATATTCTTGGTCTCCGTTAACTCTAACAATAATATCATCAGCATCCTGAATTACGTGATTATTTGTAACCACCACTCCCTTCTCATCAATAATAAATCCAGAACCCAAAGCTGCTGATTTTCTCTCCTGAGGAGTTCCAAATTCTTTAAACATATCTTCAAATGGAGAACCTGGAGGGAATTGAAATGGAAAAGAGTTATTATTTGTAACAACGGTAGTTGATGTAGAAATATTTACTACTGAGGGCATTAATTTTTCTGCAAGATCTGCAAATGATGCTGGAACAGGCCTAGAGTTTGATTGTAATGAAAAACTTAGAGAAAATATAATTGTTAAAATAATAAATTTTAATTTTTTCATATTAACTTTTAATAAAATAAATAATCACAAAACCTATAACTGCAAAAATAAGTCCACCTGATCTTAATTGACTATCTTTAACAAGTTCAAGTTTTTTAAGCATACTTTTCATTTTTGCTGGAAATAAGGCATATAAAATTCCCTCTATAAATAGAAAAAGACCAAAAGCTATGACTAGCTCATTCATCTAAAAATTATTGTTTAATATCGGGAGTTGTATTTCCAAAAAATTTAAAAAATTCACTATCTGGAGACAAGATCATTGAGGTTTCACCTGCAGTAAACGCTTTACTATAAGATTGCATTGATCTGTAGAAAGAAAAGAATTCAGGATCTTGTCCAAAAGCATCTGCAAAGATTTTATTTCTTTCACCATCACCTTCTCCCTTCATAATTTCTGATTGTTTTTGAGCATCAGCTAGTATCACGGTAACTTCTTTATCAGCAGTTGAAGTAATTGTTACAGCCATTTCAGCACCTTTTGCTCTAAATTCCTTTGCTTCTCTTTCCCTCTCAGTTTGCATTCTTCTATAAATTGCATCACTGTTTGCTGTAGGAAGATCAGCTCTTTTAATTCTTACATCGACAATATTAATTCCAAAATTTTGCGCTTCTGTATTAACACCTTCCTTAATCAATTCCATTTGTTTTGATCTATCTTTAGATAATAGAGTTTGTAATTCTTCTTGACCCAAAACATTTCTAATTCTTGAATTTATAATCGTAGATAATCTTGATCTTGCAACCCTTTCGTCTCCAACAGAAATATAAAATTTTAAAGGATCAACTATTTGAAATCTTGCAAAAGCATCAACAATTAGTCTTTTTTGGTCAGATGCAATTACTTCCTCTGGTGGAGTATCTAAATTTAAAATCCTTTTATCTAAGTAAACAACGTTTTGAATGAATGGAATTTTAAAGTTTAAACCTGGTTTCATTATAATTCTTTTTGGGTCACCAAATTGAAGAATTATTGCTTGATTGACTTCTTTAACTATAATTACTGATAGGAATGCTACAACACCAATCAAAACTAGTATTCCGGCTACTATTTTTCCAGCTTTCATTTAATTTGTCTCTTTCTTTTTTAGCTCTGGTAGTGGTAGATATGGCACCACACCTGAACCAGACTCTTTATCTATAATAATTTTATTTATATCTGCTAAAACCGTTTCCATTGTCTCTAAAAACATTCTTTCTTGTGTAACTTTTTTTGCTTTTGCATACTCATTGTAAATTGCTAAAAATCTACTAGCTTCACCTTCAGCTTTAGCAACAACTTCTTTTTTGTAAGCTTCTGCAGCTTGTAAAATTTTCTGGGCTTCCCCTCTTGCTCTTGGGATCACATCGTTTGCATAAGCTTCAGCTTCGTTTTTAGATCTTTCCATATCTGCTCTTGCAGCTTGAACATCTCTAAATGCATCAATTACTTGATCAGGTGGATCAGCTTTTTGCGTTTGTACTTGAGTAATTTGTACTCCACTTTCATAATCATCTAAAATGCTTTGAATAATTTCTTGAGTTTCAATCTCAATACTTGATCTACCTTCTGTTAATATTGGTTGAATATCACTTTTAGCAATAACTTCTCTCATTGCTGTTTCTGCGGCTGCTTTAACAGTTCCTACAGGGTCCTGAATTTTAAACAAAAAATTTCCAGCATCTTTGATAACCCAAAATACTGAAAAATCGATATTTACAATGTTTTCATCACCAGTAAGCATTAAACTTTCTTGAGGAACATCTGCAACTCCTCCGCCTGTAGAAAAACCACTATCTCTTTCAGATCTAAATCCAATATCAATTCTATTTACTTTTGTTACTTTTGGAGTTTGAACAGTCTCAACTGGAAAAGGAATATGATAGTTCAATCCAGGTTGAGTAGTTTTAACAAATTTTCCAAATCTAAGAACAACTCCTTGTTCATCAGGTAATACTCTATATAGCCCACTTGCAAGCCATACAAAGGCTAAGACTAATAAAATTAATCCAATAGACTTTCCACCTGAGGATTTTCCACCAGGTAAAAACTTTTTAATTTTATCTTGAAACTCTCTAATTATTTCATCCACGTTTGGTGGTGTTGGTCCTCTTCCTGAACCATTGCCTCCACTACCGCCTCCTGGAGGTGATCCCCATGGACTTCCGCCTCTACCTTTGAAATCATCTGACATATGTCAAAGTATATAGTGTCTTTATCGCAAAAAACAAGTAAGGATAGTTTTATGTCAGATAAAAAGACAGAACTAAGTGACGCAATGAAAAAGAAGGTGGAGCCTAGAGTTTTTACAAAAAATCCAATTCTAGGAACTAAGTTTACTATTGCAATATCAAGTGCAAAAGGTGGTGTAGGTAAATCTACATTTGCAACGAATCTTGCCTTAGCTTTAAAAAAAGTTGGATGCAAAATTGGATTGTTAGATGCCGATATTTATGGCCCTTCCATTCCAAAAATGTTTGATATTAATGAGAAGCCAAAAAGTGATGGTCAAAAATTAGACCCCATAACAAAATATGACATTCAATGTATGTCAATTGGTTTTTTAGCAGATCAGCAAACTCCGATGATTTGGCGTGGTCCAATGGTAACAAGTGCAATTAAAACTTTTACTCAGAAGGTTAATTGGAAAGATTTAGATTTTATAATTGTTGATATGCCTCCAGGAACTGGTGACACTCAATTAACTTTTTCACAAGAAATTAAAATGGATGGTGCAATCATAGTATCAACTCCACAAGAAGTTGCTCTTTTAGATGTTAAAAGAGGCATTAAAATGTTTGATAAACTTGGAGTTAAAATTTTAGGTTTAGTTGATAATATGAGTTTTTTTGTTGGGGATGATGGAAAGAAGTATAAGATATTTGGAGAAGGTGGCGTTAAAAAAACAGCTGAAGAGTTTCAAAAAAAATTTTTAGGAGAAATACCAATTAGTCCAGAGGTTGGAAATTCTGGTGATGAAGGAAAACCAATAGTTGAATCAAACCCAGACCACGAAATTTCAAAAATATATTTAAATTTTGCTAATAAAATTAAATCAGAATTTTTTTAATAAAAATTTATTGCCAAGGTTTTCCTAACAACCAAAGGACTAAAGAATATCTGATACCTGAAATAACAGGGGTCACACAATGATACATGAATGAAGGAAAAATAATTATTGATCCTTGCGAACGCATGTCAGTAAAAACTTTAAATCGTTCTCCCTTGAAATGTGGTCCTAAATCAAATTTTAAATTTCCTCCCTCATAATCTTCTGCATTATTTAAATTTACAGTCATACTTATTTTCCTAACCTTACCCCATTTTTTTTTATCTTGTGAAAAAGGAGCGGCAAGACTTTTTCCATTTTTTTTTAAAGGCAAATCATTTGTATCCATATCAGGAATAGGTTCTCCATCTGAATTTAAAATTATCTTGTTATTTTCATTTTTTTTTGGTGATTTAAATCTTAGAGGATCATTACTTATTTTTAATGCAGGTTTGTATGCTTTTATATGATCAGAAGATCCATCGCTATGCCATCCATAAAATCCACCTTGCTTTTTATCACCATGGTAAACAGTAAATTGGAATAATTCAGCAGTATCTACATTCCAACCCCATCCTGCTTTTCTATTTGCGTCTCTAATAATTGGAAGAAAAATATCATATATCCATTTGTCATCTAACCAACCCACCTCACTGTCACGAATTAAATATTTATCTAAATCTACGTTCAAATCTCTCAAGTTTTCAACAGTTTTATCTTCTGAGGAATAATAATTTGATATTTTGTCTCTTTCTAAATTAATTTTCTCTCTGTGTTTATCGTTTAAGGTTGTACCCTTGACGTCTAATCCTTCTTTTTTATTTTTTTTAATTTTTGAAATTCCTAAATCGATTATTTTTTTACATATATCTGGTTTAATTAACGATGCATAACTTACAAAAGGAATGCTTAATTTCATTAAATTAATTTATTTTTGATTTCAAAAGCAGTCATTAATTCATTCCATTCTCTCTTGGAAAGACCTGAGCTTTCAACATCTACATTTTCACCTTTAATAAGTTTTTGAATTATTACTTTTCCCTTAGCAGAAACCTCCGTTCCTCCGACTCTATAATCCATAAATGCATCATAAGTTATCGGTACCCATTTTTTAACTGTATCCAACATTATATCTGCATAAACTCTAATTTCGTACTGAGCGTGACTGTCAGCTCTTAACCTTAAAAAATTCATTAAATTTAATAAATCAGTTTTCCAATACCACTGAGTATAAGTATTTAATGTTAGGTTCATTCTTGCAAGTTCTCTTGCTAATCCTTTTTTATTCTCGTCAATTGTTGAACCATCATATCTTTCATTAAGCATTGTTTCATAATTGTCATATGTTCTTTCTGCATCACTTTTTAAAAGCTCCAAAACTTCTTCCGCTTGTTTTCCTTCAAGAACATCTCCTCTTCCTTGTCGGTTACTAGTCGATTGCGCTGCTAAATTTTCTTTAGATGGTAAATAAAATTCTTTATCTAGAATTGAATATCTTGCAGAGTATTCATTTACATTGGCAGTTCTATGTCTGATCCACTGTCTTGCAATAAATATTGGAAGTTTAATATGATATTTAATTTCACACATTTCAAAAGGCGTACTGTGCCAATGTCTCATTAAGTATTTTATTAAACCTTTATCTGTTGAAACTTGCTTTGTCCCTTTTCCATAAGATACTCTTGCTGACTGAACTATAGACGTGTCATCGCCCATATAATCAACTACTCTTACAAATCCATGATCTAATGCTGGCAAAGCTTCATAAAGTATTTTTTCAAGCTCTGGAGCAGTAACCCTTTTAGTTTGATTGCTCTGGGATTGTTGGTTTTTTATTTCTTCTGTTTGTTCTTTAGTTAATTTCATGATTGTTATTGAATCTCTCGTGAATACTTTTATATTATTAATGTTGGATTTCCAACTACGACGATAAACGAATTTCGTAATAACCATTGCGGACGTGGGGGCAGTACCCACCACCTCCACCATTACAACTTATGGGGGTGAACTAGAATCGACGGGTGACTAAAAGCTATTCTTTCGTTCGGGATTGCTCCACCGTAACGGGCTAATTTATAATTGCTAACGAAAGTTACGCACTTGCTGCCTAATTAACTTAGTTAATTAAGCAAACGGGGTCTGGGGCACCTGGCAACAGAACGCCCCCTTCTTATTTATTAATTTGCTTTGCAGTATCAAAGTTATTTAAAAAGCAGCGTTTAAAACTAATATCAACAAATATCATTATTTAGATATAAAATATCTTTCAAATTCACCGATGCGAGTAGGAAGTTTTTTTACTTTAGTTTTAAATTCTTTACAAAATTCATCAATAGCAATTTTAGGGCCAGGAAATTTTAGTGAATAATATTCATCTAAAAAAATAAAACCTTTTTTATATAAATTTTTTAAAACATACGGCAATGCAAGTTTATAAGCATCATATAAGTCACAATCAAAATTTCAGGAAGAAATTTTAATATTATTTTTATTAAAAAACTCAGGTATTGTTTTTGTAAATTCTCCTTTAAATAGTTTAAGATTTTTTAATTTAAAATAATCTATTTTATCCATTACATATTGATAACTTGTTTGACTAAAATCACCAGAAACTCAAATATTATGTGGAGTAAATTTTTTTATTTTAGTCAATTGTTTTTTTAATTTAATGTTATTTAAAACTTCATTTATATGTTTTTTACTAAAATAATTTTTTTCTTGAAATTGAATTAATTCATCAAATTTTGATGATTTTGGAAGCCCCTCAAAAGTATCAAAACCAAATATTGTTTTTTTTGAATTGAGCTCTTTCAAAATTAAAGCTGCAGTTATTAAAGACTTCCCTCTATAAACACCAAGCTCAATTATATCACCATTATTTTTTAAAGCATTTCTTTCAATATGTTTGTACCAAAATCTATAAGGTGAGATAATTTTTTTATGCGGGCCTTCCACACCCATCAAATCGTATACATACTCTTTATAATTATTATTCATAAATTAGATTTTGGTATATTAAGATTTAAAATTGAAACAAGGTAAATATTCTATTTTACGATAATATATC